>JBGPOB010000126.1:0-10321 GCA_041487815.1 Xanthobacteraceae bacterium
TACATTTCTGGTGTTGTGGCTCGTGGCGCAGGCGATCGCAGTGGCGCTCGTCTGGTGGTTCACGATCGGCCTCGGGCGGCCCGCGCAGCCGGCGGAATTGCCTCCGGTCGTTGTCATCGTCGCGGTCAAGGGTCATGAGCCTGAATTCGACGAAATGTTGGTCCGGTTGTTCGAACAGAACTATCCGACATTTCGCGCGATTTTCGCGGTCGAGTCGGAGGCGGACGCCGCCGTGCCCGTGATCGCGAATTGCCGCGCGCTGGCGCCCGATCGCGTCGAACTGGTGATCGCGGGCGAGAGCATCGACGAAGGCCAGAAGACGACCAATCTGATCGCGGCGATTTCACATCTCAGGCGTACAGACGAGATTGTCGTCTTCGCCGACGCGGACATCTGGCCCGATCGCGACTGGTTGCAGCGGCTGGTCGAGCCATTGGTGGAGGGCCGGGCCGAAATCGTAAGCGGTTTTCCGTGGCTTATCGTCAAGGATGGCAAGCTCTCGAGCTACGTGTTGACGGCGCTTGCCATGACGGTCGTAACGATACCACGCGTGCCAATCCTCAATGCCGCGTGGGGTGGCTCAACGGCCATGCTGCGGCAAAGCTTCCAGGCCCTCGACATGGCTGCGAACTGGCGCGGTTGCCTGAGCGACGACCTGCAGCTCACCAACGTCGCCGCCGAGGCGGGCTACACCATCGCCGCTCCGCGGGAAGTCCTGTTGCGCACCGCGATCCGCACCAACGGCTATCAGGATGTCATCGCGGAAGCGCGGCGCTGGTATTTGCTGGTGCGCATACATTTGCCGGAGGCGTACTGGATCACCGTTATCGGCATGTCGTTCGGCGCGTTAGGCTGGCTTGTCTCGCTGTCGGGCACTCTCGCGCTGCGCTCGGAATACGCCTCCATTCTGCTTGCGGCCGTCGCGCTCTCAATCCTGCGCACGCTCGGCCGGGCGCGCCTGGTCGTTCGGCTCTGGGGCGGAAAGGGATTCGCCGAGAATCTGCCGTATCTTCTGGTCGATTGGCTAATTGCGCCGCTCGCGATGCTGGTGAGCGCGGTCTGCGGCTGGTCGGCGTTGTTCATGCGACGGACGACGTGGTCGGGGACAACGTATGAACTTCGCGGTCCGCAGGACGTGACGGTGATCGAACGGGCAAGACCGGCGACGGTTAATGCAAATTGAAGAGTACCGCCTCATTGCGCTGAAAATTCGCTGCAAATGTCGAAGGCACTAAAAGGCGATCAAGAACCGGTCTGTGGTCTATTGGCGCACAATATACAGTTGGTGCGCCATGATCGACGGCAAGGCGGTGACCCGCCGGATGCTTCAGCTAGCCATTGTCTTTGGGGTGGTCGCAATTGCGATGGCGCCTGCGCGCGCGGAATCGTTGTCGGAATTCCTGAGCAAGAAAATCGAGCAAGCGCGGCGCGCGGAGACGGACCGCAGGTTCGACGTCGCGCTGTCGGCCTACCGCGATGCAATCGAGCAGGGCGTCGGCGCGGCGGAGTTCACGCGCACCGCGCTCAAGAAGCGGGCCGCGCTCTATGAGCAGCTTAATATGTACGACAAGGCCGAAGGCGATCTGACCCGGGCGTTTGACGTTGTGCCGTTCGAGCCGAAGGATTTTATTGACCGCGGCTATTTCTACATGCGGCGGGCGCGCTACCGAGAGGCGCTCGACGATTTCATGCAAGGCGCGCAGCGCGAGCCGCGCAACGCGCTCTATGTCTATGGCGCGGCAAGGGCGCTGGCGGCGTCGCGCGATTTCGAAAGCGCCGTCAAGTTCTATGGCGAAGCAATCAAGCTCGCGCCCGACAACGGCAAAATCTTTCTCGGCCGCGCCGAGGCGTTCGTCAACATGACGCGCTTGCACGAAGCGCGCGCCGACTATGACCGCGCGTTTTCGCTCGGGCTGAAGGACAGAGCCGACCGTCTCTATGGCTTCAGCGGTCGCGGTTACGTCATTCTGTTGATGCAAGACTACGATGGGGCGGTGCGCAACCTCGACCAGGCGCTCAGCATCGACCCCGACGCCGCCAATGCGCTGCTCTGGCGCGCGCACGCCAACGAGCGGCGCGGGCAGTTGCCCGCGGCGCTGCGCGACTATGAACGCGCCGCCGCCGTGCTGCGCGACAGCGTTCCGGCGCGCGAGGGCGTCACCCGATTGCGTGTCCAGCTAGCGCAGCCTAACGCGGTTACTCGTTGAGAACGCGCCGCAGCGGCCGGCCAAGCACAAGGATCGCGAGCCCGGCCGCAACGGCAATCGCGGCGATCATCGCAAAGAACGCAGGCTTGCTCATGCCGGACCAGAAGCTGCCGAGCCACCCGGATATAAAATTGCCAACGAAACTCGTTGCGAGCCACGCTCCCATCACCATCGAAATCATGCGCGCCGGCGCGACCTTGGTCACCAGCGACAATCCGATTGGCGAAAGGTAAAGCTCGCCGAGCGTCACAATCACGAAATAGCCGATGAGCCAAGCCGGGCTGACGCCGCCGCCGGCGCCTGCCGCAAGCGCCGCGACGATCATGATCAGGTTGGCGAGTGCGACGCCGAAGCAGCCCAGCGCCATCTTGGTCACGGTTGACGGTTCACGCCCGCGTGCGGCTTGTCGCGCCCACAACGCCACGATCGCCGGCGTAAATGCAAATATCATCAGCGGATTGAACGATTGGAACCATTCCGCGGGAATTTCGCCGTGCCAGATGCCAAGATCGACCGCGCGATGGGTGTAGTCTTCCGCCCACAGCGCAATCGTGTTGCCTTGCTGTTCATAGGTCGCCCAGAACAGTGTCACCGGCACGAACAGCAGCATCAGCGCATAAAGCCCGCGCCGCTCGTTGCCGGTGAGGCGGGGACGATCGAGGCCGGCTGCCATGGCCCGCGCATGTTCGTCGGGCGGCAATGTCGGCGCGGCCGCAAGATAGATCGCAAGCCCCACGAGCATGCCGACGCCGGCGGCGGCAAAGCCGTAGTGCCAGCCGAATGCGACGGCCAGCGAGCCGCACACCAGCGGCGAAAAGAACGCTCCGATGTTGATGCCGACGTAAAAGATCGAATAGGCGCGATCGCGGCGCAGATCGCCGGCCGCATAAAGCGCGCCGACTTGGGTCGAGATATTCGGCTTGAACGCGCCATTGCCGAGAATCAGCATGAAAAGCGCGAGCAGCAGCAGGCGCTCAAACGCCATCATGAAATGGCCGATCGCCATCAGCACGGCGCCGATGATGACCATGCGCCGTTGGCCGAGCACGCGGTCGGCGAGGAGCCCGCCAAGGATCGGCGTCAGGTAAACGAGCCCGGTATAGAGGCCGTAGATATGCGAGGCGAGCGGCTGCACCTGCAGCGGACCGAACATGAATTCGAGTGCGGCCTTCAGCGTCGCGTAGCCGGCGACCGTATCCGCGCGCTCCGGCAGCAGCAGGTACTTCACCATGTAAAGAACGAGCAGCGCGCGCATGCCGTAGTAGGAGAAGCGCTCCCACATTTCGATCGCGAACAGGAAGGCAAGCCCGCGCGGGTGGCCGAGGAAGGTAGGCGAGGAAAGAAGTTTTTTGATGCTGGCCGGAACCGTCATTACCAATCTCTGCGGATTTACGATTGACGTAACTCGTAAAACATCTTAGGCTGCTTTTTAATGATCCTGAACTATAGGGAAAGGCGGACCTCGGCGTTTGCCGGCGGACAGTTCATTCGCGAATTTCAGAGCTTTTCCCGGCAGGCTTACCGTCGTCTAGAAATTCTTGATGCGGCCGGCAGTCTTGATGATTTGCGAGCATTAAAGAGCAACCGCTTCGAAGCGTTGAAAGGTGATCGCGCAGGACAATACAGCATACGCGTCAATTTGCAGTGGCGAGTCTGCTTCGAATGGCCAAAGGGTGCTGTTGGTCCATCCAATGTTGAGATAGTTGACTATCATTGACAGGAAATGAGGAAGGTTATGCGACCTGCCATTCATCCCGGAGAAATTTTAGTTGAAGAACTCACTGCAGTCGCCGTGACTCCGACCGAACTCGCGCGGCAATTGCGAGTGCCCACAAATCGCATTACGCAAATCATCCATGGTCGGCGTGCGGTCACCGGCGACACGGCGCTACGGCTCGGCCATTGGTTTGGCACAAGCGCCCAATTTTGGCTCAATTTGCAGAGCGCCTACGATATCCGTGTCGCGGCGCAAACAGCGGGGGCGGAGATCAAGCGGTTGCCAACGCGATCATCGGCCCGCTCGGTGAATCGTCGCAAATCTGCGTGAAATGCCGCGTTACACATCAAGCATCTCCGCCTTCGCAAACTCCGCCCGCTCCTGAATAAACTCGAAGCGCGCCTCGGCCTTGACGCCCATCAGCCGCTCGACGGAATCCGCCGTGCGTTTTCGTTCCGCGTCTGCCAACACCACGCGCAGCAGTAAGCGCTTCTTGGGGTCCATGGTGGTTTCCTTGAGCTGCGCCGCCATCATCTCCCCGAGCCCCTTGAAGCGGCCGATCTCAACGTGCGCGTTGGCGTGGAATTCCTTCTTCAGGATTGCATCGCGTTGCTTCTCGTCACGCGCATAAAAAATCCTGCCGCCGTGCGAGAGGCGGTAGAGCGGCGGCACCGCGAGATAGAGGTGGTTGTTGTCGATGAGTTTCGGCATCTGGCGGTAGAAGAACGTGATCAGCAAGGACGCAATATGGGCGCCGTCGACGTCGGCGTCAGTCATCACGATCACCTTGTCGTAGCGCAGATCCTCGTCGCGGTAATGCGCGTCGGTGCCGCAGCCGAGCGCCTGGATCAAGTCGGCAAGTTGCGCGTTCTGCGCGAGTTTGTCCTTACCCGCCGAAGCAACATTGAGGATCTTGCCGCGCAACGGCAGCACGGCCTGCGAGGCGCGGTCGCGCGCCTGCTTGGCGCTGCCGCCGGCGCTATCGCCCTCGACAATGAAAATCTCGGAACCCTGCGCGGCGGTGTTGGTGCAGTCGGCTAGTTTTCCGGGCAGGCGCAATTTGCGCACCGCGCTCTTGCGCGAGATTTCCTTTTCCTGCCGGCGGCGGATGCGCTCGTCGGCGCGCTCGACCACGAACCCCAGAAGCTTGCTGGCCTGCGCTGGGTTGCCGGCGAGCCAGTGATCGAATTGATCCTTGACCGCGGCATCGACGATTTTCTGCGCCTCGGCCGTCGCCAGCCGGTCCTTCGTCTGTCCTTGAAACTCCGGCTCGCGGATGAAAACCGACACCATGGCGGAGGCGCCGGTCATCACGTCGTCGCTGGTGAGCGAGGTCGCGGCCTTGGACTGGCCGACCCGCTCCGCATGATCCTTAAGGCCGCGCAGCAGCGCCGAACGCAGGCCCGACTCGTGCGTGCCACCATCCGGCGTGGGGATGGTGTTGCAATAGGACGACACAAAGCCGTCGGCGTCCACGCTCCAGGCCACCGCCCATTCAACCGCGCCGTTGGCTCCGGATTTGCCCGACCGGCCGGTGAATATGTCGGGATGAATTAAGGTCTGACCTTCGACCGCGGCGGCGACGTAATCCTTCAATCCTTCAGGGAAGTGAAATGTCTCTTCCTCGGGTACGCCTTCCACGCCGGCAAGCAATTCGCGGTCGCAATTCCAGCGAATTTCAACGCCGCCGAAGAGGTAGGCCTTGGCGCGCGCCATTTTGAAGACACGCTGCGGGTTGAATTTCGCCTTGGCGCCAAAAATTTCCGGATCGGGCCTGAAGCGCACCTTGGTGCCGCGGCGGTTCGCGACCTTGCCGCGACTTTCGAGCCCGCCCTTCGGCTTCCCGCGCACGAACACCTGCCTGTAAAGCTGACCCTGTCGGGCCACTTCCACTTCGAGGCGCTCGGACAACGCATTGACCACCGACACGCCGACGCCGTGCAATCCGCCCGAAGTTTCGTAGACTTCGGAGTCGAACTTGCCGCCCGCGTGCAGCGTGCACATGATGACTTCGAGCGCCGACTTCTTTGGAAATTTCGGGTGCGAATCGACCGGTATGCCGCGGCCATTGTCCGTAACCGTCATGAAGCCGTCGGCATGCATTTCGACTTCGATGAAGGTCGCGTGCCCGGCAAGCGCTTCGTCCATGGAATTGTCGATCACCTCCGCGAACAGGTGATGCAGCGCCTTCTCGTCGGTGCCACCGATGTACATGCTCGGCCGTCGCCGAACCGGCTCCAACCCCTCCAGCACCTCGATGTGGCGGGCGGTGTAGGCGGAATCGCCGCCGCCGGTGCGCGCAGCCTCGGTCCGCGCCGTTTTGCCGCGTATTGGTGGGCGCCGTGCGGTTGGTTCCGCAATCCTTGAAAACAGGTCCGGATCCTTGCGCGCGCCGTCCCGACGGCGGGGTCTAGATTTACCCATTGTTTTGATTTTCGGTTTCACGTTTCGTGGTCATCTGCCGATATCGGGGATGAACGGTCTGCGCATGGCACGGCGAATCAACTTCAATACTATGCCACGGTCGCGGCCAAATCGCGGCCGAGGCGCCCGCGTAGAAACCGGGATATGCATTAATCAGCGCGCCAAAGTCCATATTTTACTTAATTGTACTGGTATTGATCGAGCGCCCGCATTATGCGGAGTGCTGCTTTTTCTGCGGGGACCGCCGCTTCGCCGGAAAACAACTGCAACCTTCGGCCCGCAAGCGAGCACTCCCATGCCATTTGGCGCTTTCGAAGACCATGTGCAAGCCGTTGTCGAATTCGTGCGCGCCAATGAGGTATGGGCGGCGCCGATTGTCGGACTGCTGGCGTTCGGCGAGTCATTCGTACTCATTTCACTGTTGCTGCCGGCGACGGTTGCACTTGTTGGTATTGGTGCGCTGATTGGGGTCAGCGGCATCGAATTCACGCCGATCTGGCTCGCGGCCGCGATCGGCGCAGCGCTTGGCGACTGGATTTCGTTTTGGCTCGGCGTGACATTCAAGTCGTCGATTGCGAAAATGTGGCCGCTGTCGCGCTCTAAGGATCTGCTGCCGCGCGGGCATGCGTTTGTCGAAAAATACGGCATTTATGCCGTTTTCGTCGGACGCTTTTTCGGTCCGTTGCGCGCGTCGGTGCCGCTCGCCGCCGGCATACTCGAGATGCCGTGGTGGCCGTTCCAGATCGCCAATTTTGCGTCAGCCATTCTGTGGGCGGCGGTGCTGCTGGCGCCCGGTACGATCGGGTTCAAATTTCTGTTTTGACGGTATCACACCGCGCCGGCGCGACCGATTGACGATCCCGGCAACCGCGCGTATATCGCTCGCGATGAACGCGATCCGCACCCGAATTTTTATCCGCCGCCGTCGTATCGGCGTGCGCGGCCGTGCGTGATTGCAGCCCGTGCCGCCGGATAATCGCCGCGGCGCGATTTCCTCAAAAAATCTCGCGCGGCATCCTGCGGCCGGCACTCGCCGACTGTGATAAGGATTGACCATGACTACCCAAGCGAAGATCGCCATCCTTGGCGCCTCCGGCTATACCGGATCGGAATGCGTGCGCCTGCTGCTCACTCATCCGCGCGTCAAAATCGCAACGCTCACCGCCGATCGCAGGGCAGGGCAGGCCATGCGCGACGTATTTCCGCAGTTTTCGCCCTACAACCTGCCGAAGCTTGCGCCAATCGATGCGATCGCCTGGCAGCGTGAAAAATTCGATCTGGTGTTCTGCGCATTGCCGCATGCGACGACGCAAAAAGTCGTCAAGGTCTTGCTGGCCAAAGCCCCGCGCACGAAAGTGGTGGATCTTTCCGCCGACTTTCGTCTTGCGCCGGACGCCTACGCGTATTGGTACGGTCATGAACATCTTGCCCCGGAGCTGCAAAGCGAGGCGGTCTATGGTCTCGTCGAAGTCTATCGGCGCGAGATCAAAAAAGCGCGGCTTGTCGCCAATCCCGGCTGCTACACGACCTGCGCCCAGCTTGCGCTGATCCCGCTGCTTAGATCCAAGGCGATCGATCCCGACGAGATCGTCGTTGACGCCAAGTCCGGCATGACCGGCGCAGGGCGCGCGACCAAAGAAGCGATGCTGTTCTCGGAAGTCTCCGAGGGGTTCAACGCCTATGGCGTCGGCCACCACCGCCACATGGCTGAACTCGACCAGGAGTTTTCCAAGGCCGCCGGCCGCGAAGTCGTGGTGACTTTTACTCCCCATCTCGTGCCGATGAATCGGGGAATCCTGTCAACCATCTATGTCCGCAGTAAAAATCGGTCAGCCAACGAACTTCATGCGATACTTTTAAAGTCCTACATGAAAGAACCGTTCGTTCACATTCTGCCGTTTGGCGAGATGCCACACACGCGGCACGTTCGCGGCTCCAACATGACGTTCCTCGGGGTTGTCAAGGACCGCATCCCCGGACGCGTCATTATCGGCTCGGCGCTCGACAATCTGGTGAAGGGCGCGGCCGGTCAGGCGGTGCAGAATATGAACCTGATGCTCGGCTTTCCCGAGACGACCGGGTTGGAGCAGGTGGCGCTGTTTCCCTAACGCCTGGATCGCGCCCTAAATGATCCGGAAAATTGCCAGCACCAGCGCGGCCTGCGCGCAGAATCCGACAACGAAGGCGAGCGTGCGCAGCACCCGCACGCCGAGCGCAAAAATGATCGCATGCGCGAGCCGTGCCCAGAAATAAACCGCACACGCTGCCGCGGTCAGGGTGGAGGAAATGTTGAGCGAATCGAGGATCAGCACCAGCGGCGCGAATACGATCAAATTTTCGACCGCGTTGGTGTGAGCGAAATAGAGCCGCATCGCCCAGCCCGACTGCGGGATGTCGCCGGGTTTGGGATTGTCCATGGCGCCCATCAGCCCGCGCACGCGCCAGCGGTCGAGGATATAGGGAATCCAGAGAAGACCGGTGAGAATCACGGTTGCGGTTAGCCAGAACAATTCGCGCGACATTCGGCATCCCTCGGTTTCGGCGATCGGCGCATCAAGCAGGCGACATCAGGATTGCACTTTGACGTAGCTCCCGGGCGCGTCTTCGATCAATGGAAGTTTGCCGCCACCGGGCGCGCGCGCCGCGACCTCCTCCGGGTCGAATGCCTTGAGCCAAGCCATCCAGTCGGGCCACCATGAACCGGCGTGCTCGGTTGCCTCGCTGACCCAACGCTCAAGATTGTCGCCGTACGGCGCACCGCCGGTCCAGTACTGATATTTATTCTTGTCCGGGTGATTGACGACGCCGGCCATATGCCCAGAACCGGCCAGCACGAATCGCATGGGGCCGCCAAAAAACGACGAGCCAAGATAAACCGAGCGCGCCGGTGCGATATGATCCTCGCGGGTCGCGAGATTATAGATCGGTATCGTTACATTTTTGAGGTTGAGCAGTTCATTGGCAATTGTCATTGTGCCCTTGGTCAGGCGATTTTCGAGATAGAAGGCGCGCATATAGAATGAATGATTGGTGGCGGGCAGGCGTGTCGAGTCGGAATTCCAGTACAGCATGTCGTAAGCAAACGGCGCTTTGCCCTTGAGATAATTATTGATGACATAGGGCCAGATCAAATCGTTTGAACGCAGCAAGTTGAATGCCGTGGCCATCTTGCTGCCGGCAAGGTAGCCGCGTTCCGCCATCTGGCGCTCGATCGTCGCGATCTGCTCTTCGTCAGCGGCGAAGACCTTGAGGTCGCCAGCGTGGGTAAAGTCGACTTGCGTAGTCAACAAAGTTGCGGACTTGACGCGCTCATCGTGCTTCCCCGCCAGGTAGGCGAGCGCCACCGACAGCAGCGTGCCGCCAACGCAATAGCCAAGCGCGTGCATTCGACCCTCGCCGGTCGCCTGCTCGATTGCTTTGAGAGCCGCGATGGGGCCTTCGCGCATGTAGTCGTCGAATCCCTTGCGGGCGTGCCGCTCGTCGGGATTGACCCAGGAAATACAAAATACCGTCAGCCCGCGATCGACACACCACTTGATCAGGGATTTGTCGGGCGTCAGATCGAGCACGTAGTACTTGTTGATCCAGGGCGGCACGATCAGCAGCGGCGTCGTGAGGACCTTCTCGGTCGTCGGTGCGTATTGAATGAGTTGAATGAGGTCGTTCTGGTAGACGACGTTTCCGGGCGATGTGGCGAGGTTGCGACCGACCTCGAATTTCGACGAGTCGGATTGGCGGATTTTCAAACTACCGCCGCCCGCTGCAATATCCTCGGTCAGGTTCTGCATCCCGCGCACGAGGTTTTCCGCGTGCGATGCCAGGGTCTCGCGCAGCAGCTCGGGGTTGGTGAGCACGAAGTTCGACGGCGACAGCGCATTGGCGATTTGTTTGACGTAAAACTCGGCCTTGTGCCGGGTGTGCGGGTCGAGACTATTGGCGCCGACAACAAGATGATTGGCCCACTGCGCGGTCA
>JBGPOB010000127.1:0-10292 GCA_041487815.1 Xanthobacteraceae bacterium
AAGTTCGCTGAATTACGCTGGTCTACGAGGAGAAGGTTGGAACCCAGTTCCACTCCCTCCGCCACTACGCAGAATTGCGATACAACATCCAGGTTTTCGCTTGGACGCACGTTGGTCCGATTGTGAGACCGTAGGATCAGTGCCGTCCGACAGTGATACCGGGATTGATCGTCGTCATGTTGGCAGCCTGGGCTGGTGCGCTAGACATTCCAAGTCCAGGCTAAGCTGGAATGATGGGGTAGCGGGGACGTCGGTGAGTGCGGCCTAGTTTGTGACGAGAAATCCATGAGCCGTCTTCACCTCCCCGAAACGCATCTTGTTGACCGCATCGGGTGGCTTAGAGCCGCGGTGCTCGGGGCCAACGACGGTATCGTCTCGACCGCAAGCTTGATCGTCGGCGTTGCCTCGGCAGCCGCCACGCAAAATGATGTCTTGATCGCTGGTGTCGCGGGACTGGTGGCCGGCGCCATGTCGATGGCTGCTGGCGAATATGTATCGGTTAGTTCGCAATCCGACACTGAACAGGCGGATCTCGCACGCGAACGCAAGGAGTTGAGCGAGAACGTTGAATTCGAACAGGAGGAGCTTGCCGAAATTTACGTCAAGCGCGGTGTCGATCAGGCCCTTGCGCGGCAGGTCGCCCAGCAGCTCATGGCGAACGATGCCTTGAGCGCCCATGCGCGCGATGAACTCGGTATATCGGAAATCACCACAGCGCGTCCTGTACAAGCCGCACTGACATCGGCCGCGACGTTTGCTACAGGCGCGGCTATGCCGTTACTTATGGTTGTCGTGTCGCCTGTGAATGTGCTTGTCCCTATCGTTTCCGCCGCGTCTTTGGGCTTCCTCGCCCTCCTCGGTGCGATCGGTGCAAGAGTAGGCGGTGCAAACGTCTTGCGCGCTACGGCCCGAGTAACATTCTGGGGCGCGCTGGCGATGGCGCTCACTGCAGGTATCGGAAAAATATTCGGCACGGTTGTATGAAGAGCGTAGCGCTGGGAAATCACTCGCAATCCTGCGCGAGAATGTTGCAATACAGTACCTCTCTCTCCGCCATTTTATTGAAACCGCCACGGCGGGTTCAAAAAATGTCGCAACAGGAAGAATCCAGCGCCTGGCCATCCCCATTCCCAGATGAGTGCGCCCTAGCGGCTAAACGATTTTTGCCGTCTGATCTGAATAATTGATCGTTACGGTCATGCTACCTTCGTTTATTCGCCACTTCTGGATCGTATAGGTGCGAAGGCCGGCGGCGTGCAGCGGATCGGTCTTGCAGATGTCCTCGGCTTCTTCGAACGAGCCCGCACGCAGCACGAACATACCGGCTTCCGGAATGGTCGAGCCGCGCGAGTAGAGCGGACCCGCAGCGAACATGACGCCACGGCGCTCGAGATCGATCTGATGCGCAAGGTGGTCGGCGAGGCGCTTATCGATTTCCGGCGAACGCACCGGGCGAGTAATGACCAGATACATCTCCTTGCCGAGAAATTTGTCGGTCAGGGGATGAACACTGCTCGGCGCGTCTGCCATGAAAAAATCTCCGTCGAAAGGTACTAGTGTCGCTCAATACCAGCTTTGTCGATCACGCCATTGAAGCGCGCGATGTCCGAGGCGACAAGCTCCGTCATCTGCTCAGGCGTGCTCGAGTAGGGAATGTTGCCAGTATCGCGGATTCGCTTTTGCACGCTCGTCAGCGCGACGGCGCGTCGCACTTCCTTGTTAAGCCGATCCACGATGGGCTTGGGGGCGCCCTTCGGCATCGCCACGCCGATCCAGCCCAACATTTCGAATCCTGGCGCGACGGTTTCCGCGACCGTTGGAACGCTGCCGAGCTCCGCCCAGCGCTCGCGGCCCGATACGGCGATTGCGCGCAAGTTCCCTCCGGAAATATTTCCAAACAGCGCGGTGCCCGGTGCAATGACGACGTCAACGCTCTTGGACAGAATGGCGGCAACGGCTCCCGAGTCGCCACGAAACGGCACGTGCAGCAATTTTGCGCCAATCGCTACGGAGAACAATTCCCCAGTCAGGTGCTGCCCGCTGCCAAGGCCGGCGGTGCCGTATGTTATCGCATCCGGCTTGGCGCGTGCGGCTTGCACGACGTCTGCAATGGTCTGGAACCGCGATTCGGAATTCACCACCAGAAAAAACGGAATCCGCGTAACCATCGAGATGAACGAAAAGTCCTTTACCGGGTCGTACTTGAGTGTCCTGTTGAGCGCGGCGGAGATGGCATGGGCCGTTGTTAGCAAGACGATGGTATAGCCATCAGGTTCGCTGCGCGCGACCATCTCCGAGGCCACAATTCCGGCGGCGCCAGCTTTGCTTTCATAGACCATGGGCTGGCCAAGCGCCGGCTGCATCTCTTCGCCGACGATGCGGGAAAGGACATCGGCGTTGCCGCCGGGCGCAAATCCCTGCACGAACTTAATTGGACGATTTGGATATTCGTCCGCTTGCGCGACCGAGGGGCCAACCACGAGGCAGACCGCAACGAACAGGCCAATAGATTTGCGCAGCATCGCGTCTGTCTCCATTTCAACAAGCAAGTGGGGACCGGGCTAGGTTGAACTTCGCGCCATAAACGACAGTAATGTCGACCGATACCTTATTACACGTCGGAATACTGCGCATAACAATACGCCGACGAGGCACTACCCCGCGCCCTCCATGCTCTTTAAAAGTGTACGCATGTGTTTGGGCTCGGCTGTTTGATTTTCCTCAACACAGCCTAATGACCGCAAGGCAATGATTGAAATTATTGGTATTATGTGCGGCGGTGCAGGCACGCAACTGGAGCCCAATCATGATTAAGGACGTCATCGCCAACCTGTCGCTCGGGGCAGAACGAGATGTTGCGGGGGACTATGCGGTCTCAATTGCAACGGTATTCGAGGCGCATCTAGCGGCCGTTGCATTCCGTTTCCAGTTTGAAATGCCTGGAACCATCATCGGCTCCAGCGTCGCCGCCGGCATTATTGAGGCGCAGCGGCGAGAGAGCGAGCGGGCCGTCGGTGAAGCCGTCAGCCGCTTTGAGCGCACCGCCAAGCTGGCAGGTATCCAGGCTGAAACCATGACGCCGGAAGCATCGCTTGCGACAGCGGCCGAACGGTTCAGTCGAGCGGCGCGCGCTTACGACCTCGTGGTTGTTCGCCAACCTGACCCCGATAAACCGGGACCGGAGGAACTGATCGCGGAGGGGGTGCTGTTCGGTGCCGGCCGACCGGTGCTGGTCGTTCCCTACATCCAAAAAGACGGTCTGAAGCTTAACAGAGTGACCGTTTGCTGGGACGGCAGCCGCGCCGCCGCGCGGGCCGTCGCCGACGCGATGCCGTTCCTTTTGAAGGGCAAATACATCGAGCTGCTTATGGTTCAAGCCAAGAGCGGGGCGGACGACGAGATTCCCGGTGTAGACATGGCCCAGCATCTGGCCCGGCACGGCTTGCGTGTCGAGCTTGAGCGCGTGGTCGTACCAAGAATGAATGTGGCCGAGGCCATTCTTTCGCACGTGGCGGATCGTTCCTCCGACATTCTGGTGATGGGGGGCTACGGACATTCGCGAGTGCGCGAGTTCATTCTTGGTGGCGTGACGCGCGAAATCATGAAGTCCATGACAATTCCCGCGCTGATGTCGCATTGAGACGACTTGGCCGAGTGCGATGCGTGCTGCCGGCAATCATCCACAAGCGGGCGTCTTGGTCGCTGCCGTGCTATTGGCGGGCATCGTTCCAACCACCGTCTCCGGCAAAGCGCCCAATCGGCTTGAAGCGCGCGGCCGCGCGGTGTTGACGCGCCTATGTGCCGATTGCCACGCTATCGGCCGTAGCGGTCGCAGCCCGCATCTCCTAGCGCCCGCATTTCGCACTATCGGGCAACGATACGATATCGACAGCCTGATCGACGATCTGCGCGAGGGATTTACAGCGCCACACCCCGACATGCCGACATTTAATCTAACGCCGGCTGACGCGCGGGCCGTGCAAGCCTATCTCAAGGCAATCCAGCAATAGTGCACGATAGCGCGCGAAGCCCGCAGTTTCGAAAAGCCTATCCGAAATGAAATGGGCGCGCCTTGATGACGCGCCCTTTCCCGGTTTTGGCTTTCAATTTCAAATTGCGCGACGAATCTCCCAATTCGAGATCTGCCACGGCCGATCAGCTCGCCTTGCGATACGCGATTTCCCGCGGCTGATTGTTGAGCACCAGCAGTGCCGATGCCGTGTTCGAAATCGGAATGTGGTAGTTGCTGTGAATTTTCGAAACGTCGCCGGTCAGCGCGCCGCGCATCGCAATCCAGTTCAAGATTTCGATGCCTTGCGTGCCGGCCTTCTCGACAATGTCGATGACAGAATATTTCGTCAGTGCATCGGGAGCATTGACGAGGTCGTTGAGGCACTGCAAGTCAAATTCCTTATTGATGAACCCTGCGCGCTTGCCGTCGAGTTGATGCGACAGACCACCGGTGCCGAGTACGAGAACTTTCGCATCCGGCTTGTAGGACTCGATCGCGCGGCCGACGGCCTGGCCGAGTTTGAAGCAGCGCGCCGGACTCGGGAGCGGATGTTGCACCGTATTGATCATGATCGGCACTGTGCGCACGGGAGGCGATTTGTCCTCCGGCCAGAGCAGGGCAAGCGGGATGGTGAAGGCGTGATCGACAAGCATCTCTTGACACGTCGTCACGTCAAAATCGTTGCCGACCAGATTTTCGATCAAGTGCCAGGACAACTCCGGATCGCCGGTATAGGGGTGCTTAAAACCGATGCCCCAGCCCTCGTCCTCGTGTCGATATTGCTTGGCCGCGCCGACCGCGAATGTCGGCATCTTGTCGAGGAAGAAATTGAGGCCGTGGTCGTTGTAGAACACCACCGCGACATCGGGCTTTGCCTGCGCAAGCCATTGACGGGCGTTATGAAAGCCGTCGAAAAACGGCTTCCAGTATGGATCCTGCTGCAATCCCTTGGCGATCGCGCCGCCAATGGCCGGGACGTGAGTGCTGCCAATTCCCCCAACAATGTGTGCCATGGCTATCTCCCCGCCTCGCGAAGGTGTTCCTTGAACGCTTCGACCGTCATCCCAGTTTGCTGCGCGCCGAGATCCTGAACGTTGAGACCAAAAATTCCGGCAAGCTTCGCCAGGTAATAGACGTTGCCGCCGGCGGCGAGCATGTCGAGGACGTTGCGCCGCTTCACCGCGTCACGCTGCTCCCGCGTGAGATTGTATTTCGCGCAGTAGCCTTCCTCATTCGCCAGGAAGGCCTTGCGATTTTCCGCGCTGTTAAACGAAAAGCACATGCGGTTGAGCGCATAGCCCTTCTGCGCGAGCGCGCCATCGAAAATTGAAGTACCGGGAATTGCATGCGGCTCCATCGCGATCCACCCTCTGTCGGCCTGCTCTCAGTATGCTTGAAGCAAATCACCAGATACGTGAGATACGTGGCAGGCCTTGATCGAGATCAATTCAGCCGCCGGGCGGCGGCAATTCGCCCATTTTCAAAATGCAGGAGGTGGCGCTGGAGTCATGCGGGCCGGATTGAATCGTCTTGCGCCACAAGCATTTCGGCATTGGCGTGAATTCATCCGATTGGTTTTGCACCTTTTCGAAATCGCGCCCTAGCCAAGCGACAGACGAACTTGACGAGTCTCCGGATCCTCGGGATCTTCCGAGATCGAGAAGCCGAATTCGCTGCACATGCGAAGCATCGTCGTATTGTCGCGCAGTACCTGACCTTCGATCCGCCGCAAGCCCTCGCTGCGGGCGTATTCAACAATCAACTGCATCAGCGTCCAGCCAAGTCCGCGCCCCTTCATGTCGGAGCGCACGAGGATGGCATACTCGCCGGCCTCGTAGTTGGCGTCGGCGTGCAGCCGCACGACGCCGATCATGTCGCTCGTTTGCCGATCGAGCGCGATAAACGCGATGGCGCGGGCGTAATCGAGCTGGGTAAAGCGCGCAATCATGGCGTGATTGAAGTCCTTCAAGACTGAGAAGAACCGCATCCGCATGTCCATGGGCGTTACTCTTTTGAGAAACTCCACGAACAGCGGCTCATCCTGCGGGCGCACGGGCCGCACGTCGATGTCCAACGCTCCGTCAAGCGTTATCCGGCGTTGCCACTCCGCCGGATAAGGCCGAATTGCAAGATGCGAGTGCATGCGCCCACGCGAGGGTGCCTGAACTGCAGCGACGGCGATCCGTGCATCGAGCGCGAGCACGCCGGATTCATCCGCCAACAACGGATTGATGTCGAGTTCAGACACTTCGGGAAAATCTGCCGCAAGTTGCGCCAACTTGACGAGAACGAAGGCTATCTCGTCTTCGTTCGCCGCGGCAACATTGCGATAGCCGTGTAGCAGGCGGGCGACGCGTGTGCGCGCAATCAGTTCGTGCGCCATGCGTAGATCGAGCGGCGGCAGTGCCAGGGCCCGGTCGTTGATGACCTCGACGGCGGTGCCGCCGTGGCCAAACGCGATGACCGGGCCGAAGGTCGCATCGTCAGCGATACCAACGATCAGTTCGCGGGCGTGTGGCCGCACGATCATGGGTTGCACGGTTACGCCGAGAATTCCGGCGTCGGGCCGGGCGGCGCGGGCGCCGGCGATAACCTCGGCAGCCGCACGTTTTACCGCTGCTTCACTGGTCAGATTGAGTCTGACGCCACCGACGTCGGATTTATGAACGATGTCGCGCGACAGAATTTTTATGACCACCGACTGCCCTGCGGCAAGCAGTCCAGCAGCTGCCGTTGCGGCCTGCTCGGGATCGGAAGCTGCGATCGTCTGGATCGCCGGAATCGAATAGGCGGCCAATATCTTGTTTGCTTCAATGGGATCGAGCCAGCGGCGGCTGTCGGCGAGCGCTTGCTGAACGATTTGCCGCGCCGACGCCACGTCGGGCGAGAAATCAGTGGGCAGGCTCGGCGGCGTATCCATCAAGGCGCGCTGCACTTCCTGGTACTGCGCAAGGTGCATGAACCCGCACACAGCATCGGCCTCGGTTGCGTATGAGGGTATCCTGCCTTCAACAAACTTGTCTGCAACCAGACTGCCGGTGCCGAGCCAAACCGCCAACGCGGGCTTCGGCCGCACGGTCGTGGTGCGATAATGCTTGATCGTGTCAATGACGCCGGTTGCAATATCGGTCGGTGACGTGATTGCGGTGCGCACGTACATCACCAGCACGGCATCATTGTCAGGATCGGCAAGCAGCAGTTGCAATGCGGCACAATAGCGCGCCGCATCAGCGTCGCCAATGATGTCGACGGGGTTTGCGCGCGACCAGGTCGCGGGCAGGACCTTATCGAGACGATCGCGCGCTTCTGGAGACAACGTCGCCAGCTTGCCGCCAAGCTCAGTCAAGAGATCGACGGCAAGCACGCCGAGGCCGCCACCATTGGTAAGGATGGCAAGGCGATTGCCGTCAAGCACGGTCAATCGCCCGAGCGTTTCAGCGGCGTCGAATAATTGTTCGAGATTGAAAACGCGCAGCAGCCCGGCGCGCCGGAACGCCGCGTCATAGACTGCGTCCGATCCCGCCAATGCTCCGGTATGGGTGGCCGCCGCGCGCGCCCCCGCAGCCATTCGCCCGGCCTTGACGACGACAACGGGCTTGACGCGCGCGGCTGCGCGGGCGGCTGACATGAACTTACGCGCATCATTGATTGATTCGATGTAAAGTAGGATCGCGCGAGTCGAACGATCGAGCGCGAAAAAATCCAGAAGATCGCCGATATCGACGTCGAGCTGATCGCCAACCGACACGATTGCGGAAAAGCCGATATTGTGCTCGGCCGCCCATTCGACCATCCCGGCGGCGATGGCGCCGGACTGAGAAATCAGGGCAAGGTCGCCGGCAGCGGGCAGTTGCGCCGCGAAGCTGGCGTTAAACTTGGCGGTTGGCGCCAGCACTCCGAGGCAATTAGGCCCGACGATGCGAAGTCCGGTGCGGCGCGCCGCCGCGTCGATTGCAGCGGCAATCGATCCGGGACCATGTCCGAGGCCGGCGGTAATGATAATGGCGCTCGAAGCGCCAATCTCGCCGGCGGCCTCGATCGTTGGCAGAACTACGGGCGGCGGGACTGCCACCACGACGACATCGGGGGGTGCACCAAGGTCTGCCAGCGTCTTGACGGCGCGAAAGCCGTCGACTTCCGGGTGATGCGGATTGACCAGATCGACCCTTCCCGGAAAGCCGCCGTCGCGCAGGTTTCGCAATATGGCGCGCCCAAGCGATCCTTGGCGCGGGCTGGCGCCGACCACCGCGACCGATCGTGGCGAAAGGAGACGATCCAGGCGATATATCGACATCGAGTTATCGTCTCCGCCAGTTGTGTCCGCCGCCAACCGCTCGCCATCGTATTACGAAGTTGCGCGGACAGAGTGTTGGCATCTGCCGGTATTTCGAGGAAAAAGCAGGCCCCCACCCCGATCAAGCTCACTCGTGCGAACCCGACGTTACTCGCAACTACGGGAAACTACTTAGGGGCAATACCTGAATTTCCGTGGCCGGCACGAACCGTAAATTGATCCTCGTCAACCAGCGAGATGATCCTCGTCAACCAGCGAGAAAAGGGTCCGGCCATGCCTGCTCATAGCAACAATAGCAAAATCGACGCAGAACTTCTGACCAAGCCGTTTGGCCCAATGCATCAAGTTTGTGGTTTCGACCTGCTGCTCGGTTCGCCTGAGCTCGGCGGCGCGACCATGCCGTTCGATCGCAACGCGGAGATCTATGGCGAAGGTGAGCCTGCGGACTACGTCTACAAGGTGATCAGCGGCGCTGTTCGGACTTACCGCGTGCTCAATGACGGCCGCCGCCAGGTGGCTGCGTTCTATCTGCCGGGTGAGGTATTCGGCCTCGAGCTCGGCGACCAACATGCCTCGTCCGCTGAAGCACTCGCCAACTCGAAAATCCTGTTTCTTCGCCGCAGCACTTTGCTAAATGTATCGCGCCGTAACGGCGAGATCGGGCGCGAGCTGTTGACGCTGACGGCACGCGAGCTGCGGCGCGCACAGGACCACACGCTGTTGCTGATCAAGAGCGCGCAGGAGCGGGTTGCGGCCTTCCTGCTGGAGATGGCGCAGCGTCTGTCCGGTACCACCATGGTGGAGTTGCCGATGTCGCGGCAAGACATTGCTGATTACCTCGGCTTAACGATCGAAACGGTGTCTCGGACGCTGACGCAGCTCGAAGAAGATGCGACGATTGAGCTGATCGCATCGCGCCGCATCGCGCTGCGTAACCCGAATCTTCTGCATAAATTGAATAGCTAGGCTATCTGCCGGAAAGAGGGGCCTGCCATGAAAGCGGCCGACATCATGACGCCGAACCCGGTGACGGTTCAGCCCGAATCTTCCATCATGGAAGCCATCCGTCTGATGCTACAGCGCAAGTTCAGTGGGCTTCCGGTCACCGATGCAAAGGGCGCATTGGTTGGAATCGTAACTGAAGGTGATTTCCTGCGCCGCGCAGAGACGGGTACTCAGCGCAAGCGGCCGCGCTGGATCGAATTTCTTGTCGGACCTGGCCGGCTTGCAAGCGAATACGCGCATGCTTCGGGACATAAGGTGCACGAAGTCATGACACGGTCTGTCCAAACGATTACCGAAGACACATCACTAGAGCAGGTCGTCAAGATGATGGAGCGGCATCAGGTCAAGCGGCTTCCGGTGGTGCGCGACGGCAAGCTCGTTGGAATCGTCAGCCGTGCCAATCTGCTCCACGCGCTCGCCAGCGTTGCCAGGGAGACCAAGCCAGCCTCGGTCGACGACACGTCGATCCGCGAGCGCCTGATTGCGGAACTCAACCGCCAGCCGTGGGCGCCAATCAACATGGTGGATGTGGTCGTGCGCAACGGCATCGTGCATTTGTGGGGCACTATCCTGGACGAACGGCAGCGGCAGGGCATTCGCGTCGCGGCTGAAAACACTCTCGGCGTGAAATCGGTCGAGGATCATCTGGTCTGGGTCGAACCGACAACCGGTATGATCATTCCGTCGCCGGAAGAGGATAAGCCCGCTACCGCAAGGTGAGCAGCGCGCCGGCGTACGTGCGCGGCTTTTTTGTTGTCAGAATAAGCCTCTGAATTGCAACAGGCCGGGGTATGATTCGATGCCTCGGCCCGCGATGTTGCGTTGTTGCGCCTGCGCAGGATACCAACGATTCGCGGCCCGCAAGCTTGAAGATCATCGACTTGCAATCATTCCAGCGTTTTCAAAAAGGCAATAAAGTCCTTGATCTGATCGCGCTCGAGGCGATACTCGGGCATCGTTGGATGACCCGTCACAATTCCT
>JBGPOB010000128.1:0-10251 GCA_041487815.1 Xanthobacteraceae bacterium
ACTATCACGCTCAATCGCCCGGAGCGAAAGAACCCGCTAACGCTGGAATCCTACGCTGAGCTGCGTGAGACCTTTCGTAACCTTGTATACGCCGATGCCGTCAAGAGCATTGTCATCACGGGCGCGGGCGGCAATTTCTGTTCCGGCGGTGATGTGCATGAAATTATCGGACCGCTGGTGGAAATGCAGCGCAAGGGCGACATGAACGGCTTGCTGGCATTCACCCGGATGACGGGCGATCTGGTCAAGGCGATGCGTGCATGTCCGCAGCCAATTGTGGCGGCGGTGGATGGCATTTGCGCGGGTGCCGGCGCGATTTTGGCGATGGCTTCGGACCTGCGTTACGGCACAGCGCGGAGCAAAGTTGCGTTTCTGTTTGTCCGCGTCGGGCTCGCCGGTGCTGATATGGGCGCGTGCAACATGCTTCCTCGGATTGTTGGCGCAGGACGCGCTGCTGAATTGCTCTACACCGGTCGAGCGATGGACGGCTCCGAGGCTGAGCGCTGGGGATTCTACAACAAACTGTGCGAGCCTGACGCCTTGCAGGCGGACGCGCTGGCATTCGCAAAATCGCTTGCTGATGGACCGACTTTCGCCCACGGCATGACCAAGCGCTGCATCCACCAAGAATGGAATATGGGCATCGATGAAGCGATCGAAGCGGAAGCCCAAGCCCAAGCAATTTGCATGCAGACCAAGGACTACGAGCGAGCGTATGAAGCTTTTATCAACAAACGCAAACCGGTATTTGAAGGTAATTGAGACAGCCTATCACCCCGCCATCGAAATAATTGGCGCGCCTTCCTCTATACAGCCGTCGAATGGCGCGCGCCCGCGTAGGCGTCGAACGCTTGCGCGACGATGCGGCAGAATGGCCTCGCGTGGTCGGGGATGGCCAACCGCGTGCCATCGATTGTAACGAGCCCGTCGTCCGCCAGGACATCGAGCGTCTCCCGTTCGCGCGTGAATGCGTTCCATCCGCCGTGGCGATCCAAATCGACGGTGAAGCCGCACATGATCCGCTCGATCAATTCGCCGCGCCGGCGGTCCTCGTCGGACAGTGCATGGCCACGCGCGCACGCGAACCGGTTGGCAGCGATCGCCTTTCGCCACCCGCGAATTTCGCTGATGTTTTGCGCGTAGCCCTGCGGCAGCGTGGATATGGCCGAGGGACCAAAGCCGATGATTGCGTCACTAGCGTCGGCAACATAGCCTTGGAAATTGCGCTTGAGCGCACCGTGCTGCGCCGCAATCGTGAGGGAGTCATCCGGCCGCGCAAAATGATCAAGCCCGACGGGAACGTAGCCGGCCGCGACCAGCACCTCGCGCGCGGATTCGGCCTGGTCGAATCGGAGCGCCGCGCCGCCTAAGGCGTCGGCATTTATTAGCCTTTGACGTGCCTTGAACCAGGGTACGTGCGCGTAGCCGAAAAGGGCGATCCGTTGGGGCGAAAGCGACGCGGCCTGTTGCGCCGTGGTGCAAATGTCCCGCACACTTTGATGCGGCAGGCCGTACATGAGATCCATGCTGATCTGGGCGATGCCTAAGCTACGCAACAAGTCGACAGCGTCTCGAACGATTTCCAACGGCTGCACGCGGCCGATGGCGCGCTGTACGTGCTCGTTGAGGTCCTGCACCCCCAGGGAGGCGCGCGTGACGCCGGCCCCCGCATAGGTGCGGGCGAGTTCGTGTGTCAGATGGCGTGGATCGATTTCGACCGCGTGCTCTTCGAGTGCGTCGAGATCGAAGTTGCAGCCGAGATACTTCAGGATACGTTCGAAGCGTTCGGGCGAAAGCATATTTGGCGTGCCGCCGCCCCAATGAATTGCCGCAATGTTGCGTGCGGGTGTCGCCGAAGCGACAAGATCAATCTCATGCAAAAGGGTCTCGACAAAATCCGCTAGCGGCTCGTCACGCCGCGCGGCGTAAGTATTGCAGCCGCAATACCAGCAGATCTGTCGGCAATATGGCACGTGAAGATAGAGTGAAAGTTTCGTATTCGATGCAAGGTCTCCCAGCCACCGACCGAACGTCGAAGCATTAACGGCGCTCGTGAAATGCGGCGCGCTCGGATAACTCGTATAGCGCGGCGCTTGGCGCCCGGCGTAGACGAGAAGGCGTGGGTTCATAATTTACAATAAGCGAATGGGAGCGTTGGCCGATTGATGAAAATCAAGCCTCCACAGGCAAGCATTACTGAGACTTATTTTCTTGACGGCGGTCAAATATAAATTCCAGCATTTCCCGTCAGGACGCCAATTAATCCCTTGGGCGCTCCACATGGCCCTGAACCAGCGTTCGGGTAATCGCGGGAGAGAACGTCAATTTCCATCAATATTCAGGTGCCATCTAGACAGCTTCTATTTGGAATATAATTGACTCAAGTCAAGGTGGAAACCTCACGGCCACATAGCATTTTTGGGGTTCATTGATCAGTCAGCACTTCACATTGGTGGATTCTTCAAGTTTGAGGCTAGCAAGCGCAGCATGAAGGTGTTGCGATAATGAAGCATGCAATCTGCTGGAAGTATGAAGCTTGTTCACGTTAAAATACCGTTGTGGAGCGCTTGATCGCATTCATCGGGCGCGCAATGAGATGGTGCGAGCTCAACCGTAACGCGGAAAGTTCCATTTACGCACGATAGACCAAAATTGAAGGAGACGATGCTCATGAGTGCCATGACGGACCAGGAGCAGCAGCTGATCACTTGGCTGGCTGATATGAACGAAGACGATGCGCTTGCTCTTGCCAAGCGCATGCTGCTCGAGGAAGGCGTCAACCCGTTGCGGGTGCTCGAACTGTGCCGCATGGGAATGGATATCGTCGGCAAACGCTTTGAGCAAGGCGAATACTTTCTTCCAGAACTCGTCCTCGCAGGCGAAATGCTGGAAAATATCGGCGCAATTGCCAAACCGCTGATCAAGCAGGCGCCGGGCGAAGAGCCGAAAAAACTTGCAAGGGTCCTCATCGGCACCGTGCACGGCGATCTGCACGACATTGGCAAGAACATCGTGACCTTCATGCTCGACATCAACGGGTTCGAAGTGAAGGACATCGGGGTCGATGTGCCAATCAATACGTTCATCGACGAAATCAATGGGTTCAAACCCGATGTCGTTGGCTTGTCGGGCTTTCTCACGCTCGCCTTCGACTCGATGAAGGAGACGATCGAGGCGATTCACGGTGCGGGGCTGCGCGACCAAATCAAGATTATGATCGGCGGCGGCCAGATTGACGAGACCGTGCGCTCCTATACAGGCGCCGATGCGTTTGGAACGAACGCTGTCGATGCGGTTTCCCTGTGCAAGACTTGGGCGGGAGTCACCGCGTGACCGAGTCACAAAGCTACGTCCAGTCGCCGGAAGCAAAAGCCGCTCACGATGCCCGCTGGCAGCGCGTCATGGATTGCGTCGCGCTCAAGCAGCCGGATCGCATGCCCGTCGGGTTTCAGCCATTTTTCTGGCTGGCGAAATACGGCGGCATCAACAATCGCCAATTGATGTACGACTACGAGAAGACCAAGGAGATCGCCGAGCGCGCTGTGCTTGAATTCGAGCCCGACGTTTTCAGTCCGATGATCCTGCAGGTTGCTGCCGGCAAGGCGCTCGAAGCCATCGGATTCAAGCAACTGGAATGGCCAGGGCATGGTGTCGGCGACAACCAGCCTTATCAGTACCTCGACAGGGAGTACATGAAGGCTGAGGAGTACGACGAATTCATCTTTGATCCGACGGGTTTCTATCTCACGAAATACCTGCCGCGTGTGGCGAGTGCCTTCGAAGGCATCGAACAGATGCCATATTTCCCGGGGCTATACTACTTCCGCCTGATCGCCGGCATCACGCCGATGGCCAATCCGCGCATCCGGCAAACCTTCGACAAAATATTTGCGGCGGCGGAAGAAGCCGATCGCTTCAACGCGCATCATGCCGACTTCACGAATCGCATGAAGGCACATGGATTCCCGTCCGGCTACCTCTCGACTGGGCTTGCCCCCTATGACTTCGTGGCCGATTATTTCCGCGGCGCCACCGGCATGATGAAGGATCTGTACCGCCATAAGGACAAGCTGCTACAACTGCTCGACAAATGCGTCGTGTTCCTGCTGCGGCACACCCTTGCCTCAGCGGCCTTCTGGGGCAACCCGATCATCTTCATCCCGATCCATTGGGCGCCCGACGCATTCATGTCGCAGAAGCAGTTTGAGACCTTCTGGTGGCCCTCGTTCCGCAAGTACTTGATGGGTCTGATCGACGCCGGACTGATCCCTATGCCGCTCTGGGAGGCCGATTGCACCAAGCGGTTGGAAGCGATCCGTGACGTTCCGCCCGGAAAATGCATCTACTGGTTCGAACGCACTGACATGGTGAAAGCATTCGAGGTGCTCGGTGACGTGGTCGCGCTGCGCGGCAATCTCTCGCCGTCGCTGCTCACCACGGGATCTCCGGACCAGGTGGATGCCGCGGTGCGCCATCTGGCGGAGAATGTATTTCATAAGGGCGGCAAACTGATCCTCGACGGCGCCTTCGGTATTCCCGACGAGACGCCAGTGGAGAACGTGCGGGCAATGTTTGCGGCCGCCCGCAAATATGGGGGCTGAGAAGGCGCCATGCCGAACCTCAGCGCCACTGCCTTGCTACGTGAGCTCACCACACCCAAGGAGCCGGACAAGGCAGGGCGCCAGCGATTTCGCCAGGCGGCCGTTGATTTGATTGCACAAGAAAAGCTGCTCGCGCCCGCATTCAGCTTTCGGATCGTCGATCTCGACATGCCGGTAGCAGACACACTCCAAGCCGGCGGCGAGCGGCTATATGCACCGCGGCTGCTTCCGGTATCGGGGAAATTGACCGCACTTGCTTGTGGCGTCGCCACGATTGGCCCGCGCCTGGAGCAACGGGTTGGCTCGTTATTCAAGGAACGCCACCCATCGCTGGCGCTGGCGCTCGATGCAATCGGCAACGAGCTGTTGTTCGCCGCAGTCCGCTGCCTGCAGGATCGGATTATGGTAGCCGCACGACAACGTAGTCTCATGATGGCCGGCGAGCTGCGGCCCGGCGATCCTGGCCTTGCCCTCGATGCGCAGGGCGCAGTCGTGCGCCTCGCCGAGGCCGCGACCATCGGCGTGCACGTGACGCAGGGCCAGGCAATCTATCCGCTCAAATCCAGTTCGCAGGTGCTCGGCGTCGGCACCGACCTGCCGCCTGCACACTGGTCGCGTTGTGACGATTGCCGCTCGCGCCCTACCTGCAAGCTCGTTGCGCGTGAAGCGGAGATGGCGGCCAACTGAGCGCAAAGCTCGGCAGGCTCAAGGAGCGTCATGTCGAGTCGTACATCCACGGCGGCATCTGCGACCTCGCATACGCTCCGCTTTCCCCAATTCGATCGCGAGATCGTGGCGGAACCGGAAGAGACGATCTATCAGTGCGCGCGGCGCGCCGGCTTGCGGATTGTCGGTGCCTGCGGCGGGCGCGGCAACTGTGGCACATGCACCATACAGCTTATTGAGGGCCGAGTTCAGCATGCGAATGGACGAATACTTGCTCCACTCCAGCGGCGGGAGGGGCGCGCGGCAAGTGCGCGGTGGATACGCGCTTGCCAAGTAAGCGCGCGTACCGATTGCACGATCGAAGTGGAGCCGCGATCGCTGGCGCCGATCGTCAGGGCCGATGTCGACATGGGCGGCATCACCGAGATCCTGCCGCTCGACCCCATGGTTGTGAGCATCGACATCACCCTGGCTGAGGCCACGCTCGCTGATCCGCTCTCCGATGACGACCGGATAACCCGAGCGTTGCATGTCCCCGTGACATCGCTGGACGCGGCGGCCGCGCGGCAATTGCCGGCGGTGTTGCGCGACGGCAATTGGTCGTTACGTGCGCATCTAAGGAATGGTGAGCTGATCGGCTTCGCACCGACCGGCGGGCGCACATTGGGACTGGCGATCGATCTCGGCACTACTAATGTGGCCGGGTTCCTCGTCGATCTGCAGTCCGGTGTACCGCTCGCAAGCCTCGGCATTGAAAATCCGCAGGTCGCATGGGGCGCGGACGTTATCAGCCGCCTCAACCACGCAATTCGTGACGCAGCGGCTGCCGCCCAGTTGCGCACCGCCGCGATAACGGCGATTGGTTCGCTTGCTCACGATTTGTGCCGCGCCGTCGGCGCGACAACGAAAGATGTCGTCGATGTGACCGTATGCGGGAATACGGCAATGCATCACCTGTTGCTCGACCTGCCGGTGCGGCAGTTGGCGCGTGCGCCGTTCGTCGCGGCTATGCGTCAAGCCACGGACATTAAGGCACGCGAGTTTGGTCTTACCTTTTGTGCAGGCGCCTATTTGCATGTCGCGCCAAATATTGGCGGCTTCGTCGGCGGCGATCATGTCAGCGCCTTGCTCGCAACGGAATCCCGTTGGGGAGCAGTGAACACCAGCATCGTCATGGATATCGGCACAAATACGGAAATCTCCCTGATCCACCGCGGCGAAATTACCACGGCCTCGTGCCCATCGGGGCCGGCGCTGGAAGGCGGTCATATTTCCTGCGGTATGCGGGCGGCGGAGGGTGCAATCGAACACGTATTCATCAAGAATGGTCGCATCGCAATCGCCGTGATTGGAAACAAAAAACCGGTTGGCCTTTGTGGTTCGGGCGTGCTCGACGTCGTCGCCGCGTTGCGCGAGGCTCGACTGGTCGGCGACGGGGGCCGGCTAGCCAGCAATCATCCAGATGTCGTGGAGATCGACGGCCGGCGTGTGGCGGTGCTTGCGCCGGGTGTCTATTTTACCCAGCACGACGTGCGCTCGGTACAACTGGCGAAGTCCGCAATTCGCACCGGGATCGAGCTGCTGATGTGCGATGCGCACCTCACCGATGAGGATATCGAACGAGTTATCATCGCCGGCGCATTCGGCACCTATATCGATCTCAAGAGCGGTGTCGCGATCGGGCTGCTTCCCAATCTGCCGCTGGAACGTTTCGAACAAGTCGGCAATGCCGCCGGAGTCGGCGTGCGCCAGATGGTCGCTTCCAAGCAGGCGCGCGCTCGTGCGCGGGAACTCGCCGCAAGCGCTCATTATGTAGAACTCAGCACTCGGCACGAATTTCAAAAGAATTTTATGCGCAATATCGGCCTCAATACGCAGAAGACTCGGAGAGCAACGTGACACAGTCGGGCGGATTTAATCTCATTGTCATCGGCGATCGCATCAATCCCGGCTTCAAGACGGTAAAGGTGCTCGTGGACAACAATGATCTTGCCGGGATTCAGGCGCTGGCTCTCAAGCAGGTAGAAGCCGGCGCGAGCTACCTCGACGTCACGATCGGGCCGCGCGCTGTGAATGATTCCGCGTTCCTGGAGGAGACCATTCGCGCGATACAGGCGGTTACGACCGTTCCGCTGTGCCTCGATTCCCCCAGCATCGCTATCCAGTCAGTAGGCCTGAAGACCTATGATCGCGCGCGCGCGAGCGGCGCCCTGCCGCTGCTCAATTCTATCACCGAGCATCGCTGGGAGATCATGGACCTTTACAAGCCGTTGGGTCCCTTCAAGGTCATCGTGATGGCCTCGGAACGCGTCGAGGACGGCGTCCCGAAGGCCAACAAAACCGCGGGTGAAATTGTCTCGACGGCCATACGCGCCGCCCTCCGCCTGCAAGCCGACTACGGCATACCGATGGACGATATCTTCATCGATATTTCGATCAGCGCGGTGGTCGCCGATACGACCGGCCTTCACCGTGCTACTTTGGAAGCGGTCCGCACAATCCGCGTGGACCCCGCCGTGCGAGGAATTCATATCATGGGCGGGCTCACCAATATTGGCCAACAACTGCCGGCCAAAGCCGCTGACGGGTCCGACCTGAAGCTTTCGCTCGAATGCGCGTTCCTGACGCTCGCGGTGCCCCTCGGGTTCGATGCCGTCCTGGCGACGCCATGGCGCCTCCTGCGCCCGCTTCCAGACGAAAACTATGTGCTCGCCGCTTACAAGAATTTTCTCGAGCAGAGCGGCAGTAACGCATTGCGCGCGGTGCGCAAATTCTACCGGTCGTAGGCACAGCCTTTTTTCGGTCACTCAGAAGTTTGCAGAAGACTGACCATGGGTTGAAGATACTATTGGCGGTACGACGTGTCAGGCGCCGGCAAGTCTCGTATGGCGCGTAGACGACGTGCACTCCAAACCACGTTACCGTCGCGCCAAGCCGCTCTGTAACGGTCAGGTGTACGCCCGCGCTGACTGGCTGGCGTCGAGCGCGTGACCCGGAGCATTGCTAAAGCGCGACAAGGCAAATGCGGCCTTGACGGCCGGACGATCGCTGATCCGCGCCAGCCATTCGATCGAGCGCGGCGCATTTTGTTCAGTCCAGAACTCCTTGTAGAGGCGGGTAACTCCTTCGACCTGCGGATAGGTATTGATATCGGCCAGCGAGTAGCTTTGTCCCGCCAGCCATTTCGACTGGCTGAGCGCCTCTTCCATCCTGGCAATCATCCAACGGATATAGCGACGCGACTCGTTGAGCTGTTCATCCGTAAAGGTGCCCTTTCGGGTCGTTTCCCACTTGCGGCGAATCTCGGCTAATGGCACGCGCGCCATGCGGCGCTCAAACTCTGCATCGTCCAGCTTTTTTGCATGCGGGTGAAAGCGGAAATGCCAGCCGAGCATGCTGACCGACGGCATGAGATATTCATCGTTCCACTTGCTAATGACACGCATTCGGTGCCGCTCGTAATTGTCGGCAGGGTGCAATGGATGATCGGGAAAAGCATCCTCGATATATTCATTGATGACAGTCGATTCGACGATCACCTTGCCGTCGTGGACGAGGATCGGGACCTGGCCGTTCGGGTTGAGCGCGATGAACCATGGCTCATGCTGTTCGAATTTCAGGATGTCGACATAGCGGCTGACGAAGTCAATGCCCTTTTCCTTCAGGCAGATCATGTTTTTCATTGAGTTAGCGTAAGGCTCATAATGATAGAGTTCGAGCATAATGACGCTCCTCCAAAATTCTGTCGGCGCTGTACTGTAGCTTGCACCGATATCGAAGTTTCGATGCCGTTATTTGCAGCAACAATTCCTCGCGCTCGAATCCCGATTCGCGACCGATAAGAGTGTGACCAGATCTGGCTGCCCGCGGGTGACGCGCTCCCACACCCGATCGATTGCCCAACGGACGTCCACGCCTACTATCGCCCCGCAAACGAGGTGCCTTACATCCATCCGATTTTGTCAGTAAGGACACTGGCATCTCGCCTGTCATTGATTGAAATCAAGTCTGACTTCGAATGACGCCCGCTGTCAGTACTCACCGCTTTCGTTCCTCAATTGGTGCCGGCTGTGTGTACCGAGAACCTTGTCCGCATGATTAGCCGAAAGAATCACCTAGCTTCAGTGCACTTTGTTTGCGCTGCTCTGCTTCGTTCTGGCGGTCATAAGTCTCGGCCTTCAAGTCGAAAATCCAGCTTGAAGCCGAGAATGCAGCACTCCGCCATCAGTTGATCGTCTTGCGGCGCAAGATGCAGGGTCGGGCCCGGCTGACGAACATCGACCGTTGGTTCTTTATCCAGCTGTATCGCTGGTTTCCGTCAATCCTGAATATTCTGACCATCATCCCGCCTGAGACGCTCGTGCGTTGGCATCGTGCGGGCATTCCTGCCATTGGCGTTGGAAGTCGCGCCCACGGGGAGGCGGCCGCAAATTGAAGCTGACCTTCGTGCGTTGATCCGGCGGATGAACCTGGAGAATCCGCTTTGGGGCGCGCCGCGCATCTACGGCGAACTGCTCAATCTCGGGCTCGAGGTCGCGCAGTCGCGCGTCGCCAAGTACCTGGTCAGGTGAGGCGGGCCGCCGAGCCAGGGATGGCGCATGTTTCTGCGTAACCATGCGCCGGACACCGCCGCCATGGACCTGTTTGTTGCCCCGACCATCGGGTTTGATCTGCTCTATGCCTTCGTCATCCACCCGGTTCAGCGGACTGGGACCATTAGTTCACACTTGGTCCTTCGCGGGCTTCATCACCATGATGGTTGGGCTTAGGTTTTCCGTACACACGACGCCCGTGCAACACACGAGCGTATCGAAACATCGTTCAAGCTGACGAGCGTCGGAAAATACTGTCATCCAGTCAGCGCTGGCGGCCGAATTGACACCCCAGGGCATACCGCATCATAGTTGTTCTAATTCAGGCGCGCCCCAATGCTTGTGCAAATATCCCGGGCAGAGCCGGAGCGTATTGGGGGAATGCGATGGAT
>JBGPOB010000129.1:0-10010 GCA_041487815.1 Xanthobacteraceae bacterium
CGATGCGCCAAAGCGCATCCGGCAGCGACCGGCAACATCCAACGCCAACGCGCCGCGATCAACTGACTGCACGCCGTTGTCTTCCGCTCATGACGAAGGAGCAGACATCGTAACGGTGCAGCACAATGTCCGGGAAGGGCCAGGAGGAGACATTCCAACTAACTCAACACTGGTCGGCAGCTCGATAAGGCTGGAATGAAATTCCGGTGTTACTCGATCACCTCGTCGGCGCGGGCCGACAGGGTCGGCGGCACTTCGAGGCCGAGCGCCTTCGCGGTGCTCAGATTGACCACGAACTCGAACCGGGTCGACTGCACGACCGGCAGGTCGGCGGGTTTGGCGCCCTTGAGGACGCGGCCGGTATAGACGCCGATTTGACGATAGGCGGCGGCAAGGCTGGTTCCGTAGCTCATGAGGCCGCCGGCCATGGCGAACTCACGAAATTCGTACATCGCCGGCACCGCATGGCGTGCCGCCAGCACGACAAGCTGCTCGCGCCGGCTGTTGAAGAACGGGGAGGTGCAGACCAGGAGCGCACCGGCGCGTTGTTGGACGAGGGTTGCGAAGGCATCGCCGAAGTCGCTGTCCGTATTGGCGCGCAGGACGACGAGTTGCACACCGAGGCGGAGCGCTGCCTCCTGCACGTCGCGCAATTGGGTTTCGGCACCCGAATAGTTCGGGTTGACGAGCACCGCGATGGTCGTGGCCTTGGGAACCATCTCGTGCAGCAGACCGAGCCGCTTTGCCACCAGCCCGATCGTGAATTGATAGACCCCGGTCATGTTGCCGCCCGGCCGGTTGAGGCTGGCGACGAGGCCGAGCTCGACGGGATCGCTGCCGACAGCGAAGACAATCGGAATCGTCGCGGTCGCCTGCTTCGCGGCGAGCGCCCCAGGGTTGCTGGTCACAACGAGCACGGCCACCTGACGGCGAATCAGATCGGACGCGAGTGCCGGGAATCGATCAAATTGAAACTCCGCAAAGCGGTATTCGACCGCCACATTCTGGCCCTCGATATAGCCGGCTTCCTTTAGGCCCTCACGGAATGCTTCGAGTTGCTGCCGCAGCGCTCCGGGCGTGCCGGCGACGAGGAATCCGACCACCGGCATCGCCTGCTGCGCGCGCACAGCGAGAGGCCACGCGGCTGCCGCGCCGCCGAGGATCGTAATGAACTCGCGCCGCCGCACGTACTCTCCTTGAGGACCAAGCTCTCTGCAATGTCAAATCATAACAGGCTATAGACTGGACGTGTGTGAGAAATAGCACACAAACGACCCCGACGCTGACCAGACCCAATGTCCGCCTTGGGTCGCTCATGGACGGCTCCCCTCAAAGTGGTTTGCTTTAACGCAACCACCCTATGGCACTCCGATGCCGCAGAGCGGGCGCCGTCCACAGCATCAAAAGTGGAAGTGACGACCTTAAATTGCGATGTTCGCTCTTACACCGAAAGCGGACAATGAATGGCGGCACTCGCACGTCCGCTTTGGGCCAACGGCGAACCTTTCATCACCCCCAATTTCGTCTGCACCAATGTGGGATCGCGCAGTTTGGTCGCGCAGCGTTTTGCCACCGATGGCATTCATGCCGGTTAACGGAACGACCGCGGCACCGGTAAGGTGCCGGTGCCGCCGTTCGAATGGGCTCGCGATTGGGCCTGAAATGATCGCTCAGGCGGACTTGCGCCACGGCACCAGCATCGACACGCGATCCTTGTAGCGGCGGTAGTCGTCGCCGAAAAGCGCAACGAGATCGCGCTCCTCCAGCAGGATGCCGACGAGGATGTAGGCCGTGGTCACCGCGGCGAACAAGAGATGCCCGGCCGTCATGGTCGGAGCCGCCCAGAACGCGATGATGAAGCCGAGGTAAATCGGATGCCGCACGAACCGGTAGAACACCGGTGTCCGAAAGCGCGGCGCGGGCATCGGGCGCCCGGCGAGATTGTTGGCGACCTGATGCAGCCCGAACAGCTCGAAATGATTGATCAGGAAGGTGCTGGTCAAGACAATCAGCCAGCCCACGAACGATAATCCTGTCACCGCCATGGCAATTTGCGCATCGTCGATCTGCCAGACGACCGTCGGAATCGGCTGCCATTGCCAGAACAATAGGACCAGCGCCAGGCTCGCGAACAGCACATAGGTGCTGCGCTCGACCGCGGCGGGGACGATCTGCGTCCACCACTGTTTGAACTGCGGGCGTGCCATCACGCTGTGCTGGATGGCGAACACCGACATCAGCAGGATGTCGATGACGATGGCTTCGGTCAGCGGCGCGCCCGCGCCACTGTCGATGGTTTTGGGCACGACGAGACCGGTCACGAAACCGGTGGCATAAAGGAAGGTGCCGAAGAACGCGGCGTAGGCCGCAATCCCGTAGAGGAGAGCGATGCTCCGGCCGACGAAGCTCCCCTTGCCGGCGAGCGCGGGGCGCTGGCTTGTGGCCGGCGCATGCATGGTGTCGGTCTGCGTCATGGTGTCCTCCATCGAGTGCTGATCGCGCGGCGATCAAATCGCGCGGAGGATGCCGTTGCCGCCGGTGGAACGCTTTGACAGCCGCTTGATTTGCCCTTGAGATAACGTTGATTATCGCGCGACATGCGGATGTCGCGTAGGGCCCCGAACGTGCAATTTCTATTTGGCGATCATATACTTGATACCGACCGGCGCGAGTTGCGCCGAGGTTCCGAGCCTATCGCCGTCGAGCCGCAGGTGTTCGATCTGCTGGTTTACCTGGTGCAGAACCGCGACCGCGTCGTCAGCAAGGACGATCTGATCGCATCGGTCTGGGGTGGCCGGATCGTGTCGGAATCGACGCTCACCAGCCGCATCAACGCCGCGCGCAAGGCGGTCGGCGACAGCGGCAAGAATCAAAAGCTGATCCGCACTATTCCGCGCAAGGGCATCCGTTTCGTCGGCGCGGTGCGCACGAAACAGAATGGCGCCGAGCCATCGCTGACCGCCGCGCCTGCGACCGACCGCTCCCGCGAGACGGCGCGCCCGGCGCTCCCCTTGCCCGACCGGCCTGCCATCGCAGTCCTGCCCTTCATCAATATGAGCGGCGATCCGGAGCAGGAGTATTTTTCGGACGGCATCAGCGAGGACATCATCACCGCGCTGTCGAAGCTGCGTTGGTTCTTCGTCATCGCGCGCAACTCGTCCTTCACCTACAAGGGCAAATCCGTCCACATGAAACAGATCGCCGACGAGCTTGGCGTCGGCTACGTGGTCGAGGGCAGCGTGCGCAAGGCCGGCGACCGCGTGCGCATCACGGCGCAGCTCAACGACGTCGCCACCGGCAGCCACATCTGGGCCGAGCGCTACGACCGTAGCCTCGCCGACGTGTTCGCGGTGCAGGATGAGATCACCGAGGCGATCGTCGCGGCCATCGAACCGCAGCTCTACGCCGCGGAAAATTTCCGCGCCCAGCGCAAGCCGCCGGACAGCCTCGACGCCTGGGACCTGGTGATGCGGGCGCTCTCGCATTACTGGCGGGTAACGCGACAAGATAGCGTGGTCGCGCAAGCCCTGCTCGAAAAGGCGACCGCTATCGATCCGAACTATGGCCAGGCGCTCGGCGTGCTCGCCGCCAGCCATACGTTCAGCGCCCACATGGGTTGGACGGACATGGCGACGGCCGCGCCGATCGCCGAGCGCGCGGCGCTGGCGGCGATCCTGGCCGACAGCGAGGATCCCTGGGCCCACAACGCGTTGGGCAGCGCCTATTTATTCACGCGGCGCTTTGACGACTCGCTGGCCAAGTTCGAATTGGCGCTGCGGCTCAATCCGAACTTCTCGCTGGCGCAAGGCTATTACGGCCTGACGCTGGCCTATTGCGGGCGCTGGGAAGAAGCCAACGTGGCGGCGGGCCGTGCGCTGCGGCTGAGCCCGCGCGATCCGTTTTCGGCGATCTACTACGGCATCGCCGCCTACGCCCAGTTCGTCGGACGTAACTACGACGAGGCGATGCGTCTTTCGCGCGAGGGCATCCGACAACGCGCCGATTTTGTCGGCGCGCACCGGGTGCTGGCGGCCGCCGCAGGCATGGCCGGGCAGGTCGATATCGCGCGGACCGCACTGCATGAACTTCGCCGCGTTCAGCCCAACATATCGCTCGCCTGGATCGCAAGCCAAATGCCAATCAAGCGGGAGGCCGACCGCGAGCACTATCTGGACGGCTTCCGCCGCGCGGGCTTGAACTAGCGCCGACCTCAGGCGCCGATCACGTCAAATGTTCGCGTTGCGCCAAGCGCGCGATGTCGAGCGCGCGGCCGCCATGACCTGTTCACCCTCATGACCCGACATTCCCGGCAGTGATCGGCGCTTCCGACAAGCGCCACGCGGCCGACGATCACAAGCGGGCCATCGCGGCAAAGCCGGCGATCAGCGCGCGCCCGCAAGCCGCGCCGCCACCCGCTCCAGAAATCCCGCGAGATCGTCGGTGACGTGATCCACATGCACCGCGTCGCGACCCGCGCGCTCCCAGTCCTGGCGGCCGGTCTCGCCCAGCAATTCACGCGCTTCCGGCGGCACCACCAGCACCGTGGTCATTCCGAGCGCGTGCGGCACTTCGAGATTGCGCGACAGGTCCTCAAACATCGCGGCCCGCGCGGGCGCGACACCGTGCGCTTTCAGGAAGCGGTCGTAGGTCGCGGGCGCGGGCTTCGGCTCAAGTTCGGCCGCGATAATGTCGAAGACGTCATCGAAGTGATCGTGCAGCGCCAGCCGCGCCACAACCGCATCGGCATGCTTGCGCGTGCCGTTGGTGAGGATGAGTTTGCGCCCCGGCAGCTTTTCGAGCGCGGCGCCCAGCGCCGGGTTGGGCTCGACCGGAGAATGATCGATCTGGTGGACGATTTCGAGATATTCGTCCGGCGCCAGACCGTGCTCCACCATCAACCCCCGCATGGTCGTGCCATAGCGCTGGTAGTAGTCCTTCTGGATGCGGAAGGCTTCCTCGGTCGAAACCTTCAGGAAGCCGGCGATGAACGCGCGGATGCGCTCGTCGACCTGACGCCACAGCCCGACGTGATGCGGATAGAGCGTGTTGTCGAGATCGAACACCCAGGTTTCGACATGGCCGAAGCCGCGCTGCTGCCGATGAAGGTTCATGGCGGCCTTGTTGCCGGAGCGGATGGCGCCCACGCGAAATCCTTTTGGCGGCCCGTTCATTCCCGCGCAAGCGGGAATCCAGCGGCGGCTCCTGAAATTTGAGCCCTGGATCCCCGCTGACGCGGGGACGAGCGGAACGTTACTCAACGCCTAACGGCGTGCGCTCTCATAGCAATGACCGGCACGCGCCGATGATCGGCTTCTGCTGATCGGTTTGCGTGCGTGGGACGGCTGCGCTGGTCACAACCCCGATGCGGAACTTTTGCCGACGCGCGGCCGATAATTGAGTTCGCGCGCCTGTGCCGCCAGCGCGCAGCCTTCGCAATAGCGCGCGTCCTTAAAGTCGATCCAGTTGTGCGCGTAGATGTTCGCGGGCGCGATGGCATAGCGCTCCTGCAGGAAGCGCACCAGGATCGACCACGCCTGTATCTGGGCGGCGGTCGCGGGTCTGGCGACGTCGGGATAGTTGCCGGCAAACTCGACGCCGATGGAATTGTCCGCGGTGACGGCGCGAAAGGTTTTGGAATTATCGACGTACTTGTTGTCGTTGCGGTTGGCGCCGTCGCCGTGGGTCGGCACTGCCGTCTCCGGCGTCGCCCAATAGACGGTGCCATCGGTTTCGACCCAGAGCATGACGCCGCGGCGCGACGGATTTGCCGCCTGCGCTTGCGCGCCCGCGCGTGCGGAACCGGCCGGTCCTTCGGTTTGATGCACGATGATGTGCTTCCAGCGCGTTGGCTCGCGCGGGGCCGCCAGCGGGTGCAGATAGACCATGCTAAGGCCGGGGATCTGCGGCGTGCCGGACGCCTTTGCCAACGCGTCGATGGATTGCGGCGTCGAGGCAATTTCGATGATGAGCTTTTTCAGCACGGCATCGGCAAAAGTCTCGTAAGTTTCGGCGGCGATGGCGAACGCGCCCGCCCCGCCGATGACATTATCGCGGTAGTAGCCGTCGAGATCGGGTTCGAGCGCGAGAATTGGCAGGCCGTTGATGACAACGCCCGCGGCGACCGCTTCGTCGCGCGCGAGATTGACCGAGCGGCCGCGGTTGTTGGAACCGTCGCCGGAAATATCGATGGTCTGGCGCGCGGCCTTGAATGGGCTCGCCGGCATCAGCGCCAGCGCGTGATCGATCGCGCCGCTGATCGAGGTTCCGCCAAAAAACAATTGGCGCGGCGCATCCTCGATGGCCGCGGCAAAGGCGTTGGCGGTGGCAGGATCGCGGATCAGCGTCCACGGCGCCGCAACCGCCTGCATCGTCGGGCCGGTCCATTGCACCATGGTCACGGCAATGGCGCGCGCCGGGCCGGAACGAATGGCGTCGTGAACGCGCGGATTTCGAAAAGCCCCGACGTAGCCCAGCTTCTGCAATTCGAAGCGGCGCTGATCGACGCTGCCGGAGGTGTCGACCGCCAGAACCAGTTGCAGGTCGGCGGCCGCCCCCGAAGTTTGGGCGTGGGCGAACGACATCGCCAGCAGCCCCAGCACAAGGGCGACCGCCGCGAATGTCGTCGAACGACCCGGCGTCATGGCATCATCTCGCAAAAAAGCATCGATTCCGATTTGGGCGCCGTTCAGTATCGGATGTAACCGTCGGGCAAGCCAACAGTTCCGTAAACCCGCCGGACCCGGCGGGACTGTCTCTTTTGGCCGAAAAAGCGGTATAATGCTTCCATTAAGAATACACGTTCAGCTATTGGGGAGCGCAATGCGATTCTTGCTGGCGACCGCAGTGGCAATCGCGGTGTTCACCGCTCCGGCTTTTGCGCAGAAACAGTCAAAGCCGCGCCCGTGGGAAAAGACCGACGAGCAGCGGCGCGACGAGGCTGACCTCGAAAGGGCCTATAATTCCGCCATCAAGCAGGTTCCGGAACAGCAGAAAAACGCCGATCCATGGGCCGGCGTGCGCGCGACGCCGCCAACGATCAAACCGGCGCGCAAGCCCGCGACGCAATAAAGCGCTCGCAGCGCGAGCCGCTGCCTTATGTCGTCTCGCGATGGACAAATGTGGGAATATTCCTGGGGCCGTCCACATATCCACATTGGCGCGCCGTGCGGCTAGCCGGACATGCCATTCTTGCACTCGGCGCGGATTTCGGAAATTGCTTTGGGTAAACCTCGGGTCGAAAGCGTGCTCACATTCGACCAGTTTTTATCCGCGCGCGCAAAAGTTTCCGTAATCTTGATTGGCCCTGCGGATAGACTGCGCTGGATTTCGTCAGCCGAAAGTATTTCGCGGCTCATTTCGTCGTAAGATGAGGTGATCTCCGGTTGCATATAGAGAGCGGTACCGCCGAACTCGATACGAACCGTCCGTCGCACACCCGCTTCACTCGCGGCCAACTCCCGCCGGTAGCTGATCTCGAAGCGCCCATCGGTTCGACAACCGATACGCATCGCAGTGGTACGATATTCGTTTTGGTCGATACCTTTCTTCTGCGTCCACACCTTGAGTATCCCGCTCTTGTCTTGCCATGGCGGATCGCCCATCCAACCTGTTTCGTAAAATCCGTTCGTTTCAAGGCCAAATCGCGCGATCTCCATTCGATTCAGATTCTTGACGCGATGGGGGCTGATCCCGGCCGCAACGTCGAGCAACTCCGGCTCAACGCCCATTTTCGCCACGTAGCGCCGCACCTGACCATTCATCACCTTGAGCTTCGCTTCGAAATCGGGTCGTTTCGCAAATTTTTCACGAAGGCGAGCTGAATGAATTCCAACCTCGGCCCCACGCGGGATGCGCCGCGCGACGCCGCCAATCAGCGCGTAGACACACGCTGAGTGACAACGTGCACCTTGGAAAACGAGACGGGCGCTGTGCGCCGAGGGCGACCGAACGAGATTTCGGCACCCGTCGTCCATCACAGCCGAATGCCGGCAACCGACAGGTACAGTACGCCCGACACTCATGTTCAACCGACGCTCGCGAACCACTTCTCCTAAAGCGATGGCCGATTCACCCAAGCCTCCCGACGAATTAATAAAAACAGGAAGGCCGCGATAGCGTAACGGTTCCAAAAACTCGCGGAAATGGACACCTGCCCCCTCCCCGAATGTACCGTCGATCGCAATCCATTCACTGCAGCCCTCACCGCAGGCGTTCTGTTCGCCGCGCGCAACAAAGAAAACGAGCGGATGCTTGCGCAAGCTGGCAGCGATTTCCTTCTCGGAAACCGTTTTGCGCAGCGAAATCGCGCTTTGACCAGGCGCGGCGGCTAAGAGCGCGTCAAACGCCAATGCAACGGCAGCTATTACCGTGCACCGGGTTACCAGATGACGACGGTTGGCCATCTTTGTAGTTCGAGCCACCGGCATTTCACACAGACTTGGGAAGACAATTGCCTGGTCCACGAACAGGCTATCGCCGACCCCACAAAAAATCCATCACCGATGCGGCAGCGAGCGCTGCCGATCGGTGCCTTACCGGTGAATCAGCGTGCCGGCGCCGAGGTCGGTCAGGAGTTCGAGCAGCACGGCGTGCGGCACTTTGCCATCGAGGATGACGACGCCCTCGACGCCCTGGTCGAGCGCATAGATGCAGGTCTCGACCTTGGGGATCATGCCGCCCGAAATGGTGCCATCGGCGATCAGGCGTCGCGCGTCGTCGACGGATAATTCCTTGATCAGCTGCTTGGATTTGTCGAACACGCCGGGCACATCGGTGAGCAGCAGCAGCCGTTTGGCTTTGAGCGCGCCCGCGATCGCTCCGGCGAATGTATCGGCATTGACGTTATAGGTGCCGCCCCGCGCTGACGTCGCCACCGGCGCCAGCACCGGGATCAACTCGCGGCCGAGGATCTGATCGAGCACCATCGTATCGACTTTCTCGGGCTCTCCGACGAAACCGAGATCGATCACCCGCTCGATGTGAGAATCCGGATCGGCGACGGTGCGCGTGACTTTGCGCGCCACCACCATGTTGCCGTCCTTGCCGGTGAGGCCCACGGCGCGGCCGCCGGCCTCGTTGATAAAGCCGACGAGCTGCTTGTTGATCGAACCGGCGAGCACCATCTCGACAATCTCGATGGTCTTTTCGTCGGTAATCCGCAGGCCCGCCGCGAACTGGGATTCGATGCCGAGGCGCTTGAGCATGTCGCCGATTTGCGGCCCGCCGCCGTGCACCACCACCGGATTGATCGCGGTCTGTTCCATCAGCACGATATCGCGCGCGAAGCTCCTGGCGTTCGCCTCGTCGCCCATGGCATGGCCGCCGTACTTCACGACCACGATCTCGTCGTCATAGCGCTGCATGTGCGGCAGCGCCTCGGAAAGGATGTGGGCGATATCGTGGGGAGAGATCGGCATGCTGGCGTTCCTTTTAGCCGTCGCAGCGGCCGGGGAAAAGGCCCGCCGCCACTTTCAGGCGCGCAAGATCGCGACGGCTGCGGAGGCCGACAGCGCAAGCCAGCTTACGATCAGGATGATGCCGCCGGTTGGCGCCGCCATCGGAAACAGCCGGTGGCCGACCAACGCCCGTAAAGCAATATCGCCGGCGAACAGGCCGGCGCCGACGACAAGGCCGGCAGCAGACAGCACGCCCATGCGACGCAAGATGATGCCCTGTTGTGCGGCAACCGCGGCGCCAACGATCGCGGCGGCATGGAACAGCAGCATATAACCGGCGCTGTCGAGCCCGGCGCCCGGCGCGGCATGGGCCGAGGCGGCCGTCAGCGCGACACCAACGGCGCCCATAAGGCCGGCAAGAATGATCAGGGCACTGACGCTCATGACTATCGCTCCTCAGGTTTTTTCGTTCAGCAATCGAACAATCGCGGCGCGCAGATCGACGATACCGGCGCCGCTGCGCGCGGATGTGACCAGCACGTGCGGAAACGCGGCAGCGCGGCTGCCAAGCGCGGTTTCGATCGCTGCAACTGCGGCAGCCAGCTCGGGGGGCTC
>JBGPOB010000130.1:0-9953 GCA_041487815.1 Xanthobacteraceae bacterium
AGGATCTCGCCAACAAGAAGATCGGCGTCAGCGCGCCCGGCTCCTCGACCGACTTTTTCCTGAAATACATCCTGAGCAAGAACGGCGTCGACCCGAACTCCGTCGGCGTCATCGGCGTCGGGCTTGGTGCCACCGCGGTCGCCGCCATGGAGCAGGGCACCATCGACGCGGCCATCATGCTCGACCCGGCGGTGACGCTGCTGCAGGGCAAGAACGCGGGCCTGAAGATATTGAGCGACACGCGCACCCAGAAGGACACGCTCGCGGTGTTCCGCGGCGAATATCCCGGCGGCGCGCTCTACACCAAGGCCGACTGGATCGCCGCTCATCCCAAGGAAACGCAGGCGATGGCGAGCGCGATCGTCGCCACGCTGAAGTGGATTGCATCGCATTCGCCGGAAGAAATCATGGCGAAAATGCCGCCTGAGCTCGTGGGGCCGGACAAGGCGCTCTACCTCGCCGCGCTCAAGAACACGCTCCCGATGTATTCGCTGACCGGCCGCATGGATCCGAAGGGCGCCGAGGCCGTGCTCGCCGTGTTCAGCCAGTCGGTGCCGGAAATCGCCAAGGCCAACATCGACCTGTCGAAAACCTACACCAATACGTTCGTCGATCAGGCCAATGCCAAGACCGGAATGTTGAACCGGTAGGGATTGCGAGATTATATCCTAGCGCAATGACGCCAGCGAAGGTCGTTGCGCTCGACAGCGCGCAGTTTTCCGTCGCGGCGTGGACCTGGCCATTCGCGCGCGACCGCCGCGCGGAGATTGACGCGCATTTCGCGCGGCGTCGGCAACAAAGTCCCGCGCTCTGGAACGGCCGCGTGCTGCTGCTGCGCGATTTTGCGCTCGATGGCCGACATTTGCGCGGAACGTTCTTCGAAACCGGCTTCGCGGATCTCATGGCGTGGCGCGACTGGGGATTTCCCGACGCCAGCGTGACCAATTGCTTTGCGATGGGCGCGCTGCGTACGTCGGATGGCACCTACATCCTCGGCGTCATGGGAGATCACACCGCCAACGCCGGCAGCGTCTACTTTCCTTCGGGCACGCCTGAGCCGAGTGACATCAAAGCCGATGGCGTCGATCTCGAGGGCAGCGCGATGCGCGAGGTTGCCGAGGAAACCGGGCTGACGGCGTCCGATTTCACGGCGCAGCCCGGCTGGGTCGCGGTCTTCGCACCGCCCAAGCTGGCGCTCATGAAACTGCTGCAGTTAAATCACGGCATCGACGACGTGCGCGCGCGCGTGTTGCGGTTTCTGGCCGGCGAGCGCAACCCGGAACTCGCCGGCGTCCGTGTCGTGCGCAGCCGGCGCGATTTCGGAGCGGAAATGCCGGCGTTCATGACCGCTTTCTTGTCCGAGGCGCTGGCCGATTGAAATCGCCGGACGGTATGCTTGATCTGAATTGTTGTTGCGTTGCCTATCCCCTCACTGTCGGGAGCCGGTCATGATGAAGCTGTCGAAACTCGTCAAGCACTACCGCGTCGACAAGCCGGGCAAGTTTCGGCTGGCCGATATCGATCCCGCCGACACCCAGGGCCTCGATTGCGACAAGGCCGATGCCAAGGCGCTGATCGCGCAGAACATCAATCATCTCGCGCAACGCCAGGAACTGCTCTACGCGCAGGATCGCTGGTCGGTGCTGCTGATCTTTCAGGCGATGGATGCCGCCGGCAAGGACGGCGTCATCAAGCACGTCATGTCCGGAATCAATCCGCAAGGCTGCGAGGTGCATTCCTTCAAGGCGCCGAGCGCGCAGGAACTCGACCACGATTTCCTCTGGCGCACCGGCATGCGGCTGCCGGAGCGCGGGCGCATCGGAATTTTCAACCGCTCCTACTACGAGGAGGTTCTGGTCGTCCGCGTCCATCCCGAGCTTCTGGAACGCCAGCGGCTTCCGGCGGAATTGACCGGCAAGAACCTCTGGAAGGAACGCTTCAAGAGCATCCGCGCGTTTGAACGCCACTTGGCGCGCAACGGCACCAAGGTTCTGAAGTTCCACCTGCGCCTATCCCGCGAGGAACAGCGCCAGCGGTTTCTCGATCGCCTCGACGAGCCGGCCAAGCGCTGGAAGTTTTCCATGGGCGACGTCACCGAGCGCAAGAAGTGGGACGCCTACATGGACGCCTACGAGGACATGATCCGCGAGACCTCGACCGATGAAGCGCCGTGGTACGTCGTTCCCGCCGACGACAAGTGGTTCGCGCGGCTGGTGGTGGCGGGAGCGCTGGTCGATGCCATGGACGACCTCCACCTGACATTGCCGAAGGTGGCGAATTCGCCTGAGTTGCAGAAGGTGCGTCAGGCGCTGCTCGACGAAGGCGGCCGACGCCCGCGGCGGGCGGCGGTCAAGAGCTCCTAGCGCTCATTCGTTTATCCTGAGAGCCTGGGCGCAGGATGCGGTACTGCTGCTCCCCTCCCTCCGCGCAGCGGTGGGGAGGGGTCGGGGGTGGGGGGCGCCTCGCGACAAATGGTACAAAAAAGCCCCCAACCCCGGCGCACTGCGTGCGCCGACCCTCCCCACCGCTCGCAAGTGCTCGCGGGAGGAGGGCACAGCCGTTGCGTGGCCGGCATTTCGAGTCAGACTCTCGGGACGACGGAGCAATGCTGGCGCCGAACTTATTCCGCCGCTTCCGCCGTCGGCGCGTTTGGGGGAAACTCGGTGACCTTGCCAGTCTCGTTGTCGAGCACCATCAGCAAGTCGAAGTAGCGGATCACCGGCGGCGAACCGGTGCGTTTTTCAACGCCCGCGCGCCATGCGGCATCGTGGCCGCGCTGGGCCGCGTCCTTCGATGGCCAGATGTAGAATGCGCCGCCGTAGCCGTCCTCGCTCTCGATGTAGTGCTTGCGGACGAGTTCCTTGTTGGCCTGCCAGCGCGAGATCGTTCCGCGCGCGCTTTCGAGGATTTGCTCGCGCGTGAGACCTGGCGGCGTCTTGAACAGCACGTATTCGACGATCATGGGTGCCTCCAGAATACTGCGGCGTCCTAAGCGTTGTCATTGCGAGGCGCCGGAATGGCGCCGAAGCAATCCTCCGAGGTTACGCACATGAAGGGAGATTGCTTCGCTTCCGCCTTCGCTAAAGCTTCGGCGGACTGGCGGCAAGCCCGTCGAAGCTTCAGCGTAGACGGGTCGCTCGCAATGACAATGGATGGGCTTTACCCACCGTCGTTCCTGCGATGCCAAAGGCAGCGCCCCCTTGCGGCGCACGCCTGCTTTCCGCTAAAACCACCCCGGTTCCACGGGTTAACGCGGCTTTTACTCTTCTCCGCGACCCTGGAGTCTCGAGGATGCACATGTCGATTCGCAGCGATATCAATGCGATCGGTACGGGAGCCGCCACGGCTCGGCCGGGTGCTGCCTTCATGCCTGCTGCCCTCATTCTTGGCGGTCTGCTGCTCCTTATCCGCCCCTGAGGGCCGGCTGGGCATTTGCGCCTGGGCACTCAGGGGGAGTTTTGGATCCACCCCCAAAAGCGCCCGCTGGGCGCGTTCAGCATAGCCAGCGCCCACACGGCGCAACCGCCTCAAAGAAGGATCAGCACCATGACCTCGACCGCCAAGGCCACGAAGGACCTTGCCGACAAGGACCGCGTCGTCATCTTCGACACGACATTACGCGACGGCGAGCAATGCCCGGGCGCGACCATGACCCATGAGGAGAAGCTCGACGTCGCGGAACTCCTTGACACCATGGGCGTCGACATCATCGAGGCCGGTTTTCCGATTGCGTCGGATGGCGACTTCGCCGCCGTGCACGAGATCGCCAAGCGCGCCAAGAACGCCGTGATTTGCGGCCTCGCCCGCGCGGCCTTCAAGGACATCGACCGCTGCGCCGAGGCGATCAAGCCGGCCGAGCGCAAGCGCATCCATACGTTCCTCTCGACCTCGCCCGTGCACATGAAATGGAAACTCCAGAAGGAGCCGCACCAGGTCTACGAGATGGTGATCGCCCAGGTGACGCGCGCGCGTAACCATACCGACGACGTCGAATGGTCGGCGGAGGACGGCACCCGCACCGAGCATGACTTTCTGGTCCGTTGCGTCGAGGCCGCGATCAAGGCCGGCGCGACCACGATCAACATTCCGGATACCGTCGGCTACACCACGCCGGACGAATATTTCGCGCTCATTGCCATGCTGCGCGAGCGCGTGCCGAATTCGCAACAGGCGCGCTTTTCCGTGCATTGCCACAACGACCTCGGCATGGCGGTGGCGAACTCGCTCGCCGGCGTGCGTGCGGGCGCGCGCCAGATAGAATGCACAGTCAACGGCATCGGCGAGCGCGCCGGCAACGCCGCGCTCGAAGAGGTCGTGATGGCGATGAAGGTGCGCAGCGACGTGCTGCCGTTCTGGACCGGCATCGACGCGACCATGCTCACACGTGCCTCGAAGCTCGTGTCGGCCGCGACGTCGTTTCCGGTGCAGTACAACAAGGCGATCGTCGGACGCAACGCGTTCGCGCATGAGTCCGGCATTCACCAGGACGGCATGCTCAAGAACACGCAAACCTACGAGATCATGACGCCTGAAACGGTCGGCGTGAAACAAACTTCGCTGGTCATGGGTAAGCACTCCGGCCGGCACGCTTTCGTGCACAAGCTCGAAGAGCTCGGCTATCATCTTGCCGGCAACCAGTTGGAAGACGCCTTCGTGCGCTTCAAGGCACTGGCCGACAAGAAGAAGCAAATCTATGACGAGGACATCGAGGCCTTGGTGGACGAGGAAATCGCCCACGCGCACGACCGCATCAAGATCGTGTCGTTGACGGTGATCGCGGGCACCGTGGGGCCGCAATCGGCGACGCTTTCGCTCGATATCAACGGCGAACAGGTCACCACGCAGGCGACCGGCAATGGCCCGGTTGACGCCATCTTCAAGGCCATCCGCGCGCTGGTGCCGCACGAAGCGACGCTGGAGCTGTTCCAGGTCCATGCCGTCACCGAAGGCACGGACGCCCAGGCCGAAGTGTCGGTACGGCTCTCCGAAAACGGCCGCGCCGTGACCGCGCGCGGCGCCGACCCCGATACGCTGGTGGCTTCCGCCAAAGCCTACCTCGGCGCGCTCAACAAGCTGGTCGCGCGGCAGGCCCGTGGAAAGGGCGTCGCGGGCGAGCCCGAACGGCGCATTCACTCGACGGATGTGGGCTAAGCATTAACGCCCGGCGGCGGCGCGCGTACAATCGGACACAAAAATTGCGGCGCGCCGGTCTCGAAAAGCGCGCCGCACCCGCTTTTGCCCCAAAATCGCCCCATTGGGAACGCGTGGTCAGCGATGTTGGGCGCCCGATCGGCAAGTTAAATTACAAAGTTTGTTCCATCGGGTGTGGGGCTGCGTCACATTACCGGCTGGTCCGCCGGCCGTCGCAAAAAACTATAGGGAACATGCATGTGGAAATCAGCGCTCGCGGGCGCCGTTGCGCTCGCGATCATCGGCACATTTTCTGCCACGCGTGACGGCGTTGCTATCGCCCAAGCCGCGGCTCAGGAGGCAGTGGCGCCGGCGGGCGTCATCGTCACCGACGCTACTATTTCCAGGATCAAGCGGGCGTTGCGGTTGTCGCCGGCGCAGGAGGTTCATTGGCGCGCGGTCGAAGCTACGCTGCGCGGGATCATGCGCTCGTCGCATGTTGACGAGTCGGACGGTTTGATTCAGCGCATGCGCGCAAAAATTGGCTCCTATGTCGTCAGTGCGGCCGCCGCTCAGCAGGTCGCGGCGGCTGCCCGCCCTCTGATTGCAAGTCTCGACGAGCAGCAAAAGCAGGACGGGCTCGACGCCATCCGCACATTTGGCGTTGCCGCGCTGTTCTAATCCTCACGCCGCGCCCCGCATCTCACCTCCGTTCGGCGGCGGCGGCACCGGCACGCCGTCGTTGGCGTATTCGTTGAGCTTGTTGCGCAGCGTGCGGATGGATATGCCCAGAATATTGGCCGTATGCGTCCGGTTGCCGAGGCAGTGCTTGAGCGTTTCTAGAATGAGATCGCGCTCGACGTCGGCCAAACGGTCAAATTCAAATAGGGTATCGTTGATATAGTTGGTGCTGGTTTCTAATGAATTATGGGTATTCGCAATGCTCCGAATTTTGCTCGTAGCTGTGTTGCTAATGGTATCGTCGATAGTTGCGTTTGCGGCCGATTGTTCTGTCGGCAGATGGCGATTTTACTTTAATCAGCAGTCCAACGCGTTCATGGAGGCGGGTAGCGGCAAGCCGTGCAGCCTAAGCAGAATTTTTACCAGCGGCAGCGTCGTCATCAACGGCATCAAGATTTCAATACCGCCCCGCAATGGCACTGCAACCGCACACTCCGGAGCAGTTACCTACCGGTCGCGACCTGGCTTCAGTGGCCAAGACTCGTTTGCATTTGCTATTGTTGGTACGAGCTCCGCAACCGGTCCTAATCCCGCCAATGCAACTGTGAACGTAAGCGTCACAGTGAAATAGGTGCGAGCCATAACGTCCCTCACGCCGCTCCGCGCAACATCTCGCCGCCACCATTCGGCGGCGGCGGCACCGGCATGCCGTCGCTGGCATATTCGTTGAGCTTGTTGCGCAGCGTGCGGATCGAAATGCCGAGGATGTTGGCGGTGTGCGTGCGGTTTCCGAGGCAATGCTTGAGCGTCTCCAAAATAAGATCGCGCTCGACGTCGGCGACGGTGCGGCCGACCAGTGCGCGCGTCACTTGCTCGGCCGCCAGCGCGGCGTGCGCAACGGCCGGGGGCTTGGAAGCATCGATCCGCACGCCATCCGGGCTGAGGATCGCCTCGGCGCCGATTTCGTCGCCGGTCGCGAGCAGCACCGCCCGGTGAATGGTGTTTTCGAGTTCGCGAACGTTGCCGGGCCATCGGTTCTGGGCGAGCTGGTGCTTGGCCTCGGCGGACAGCGGGCGCAGCGGCACACCATTCGCTTGCGCGTAAATTTTTGCAAAATGCTGCGCCAGCTCGATCACGTCGCCGGGGCGCTCGCGCAACGGCGGAATTTTCAGGTTTACGACGTTGAGGCGGAACAGCAGGTCCTCGCGGAACGAGCCGTCGCGCACCGCCTCGCCGAGGTCGCAGTTCGAGGTTGCCAGGATGCGAATGTCAACCGGCACCGGCTTGGTACCGCCGACACGGTCGATGACGCGTTCCTGGATGGCGCGCAAGAGCTTGGCCTGTAGCCGCACGTCCATTTCGGAAATTTCGTCGAGCAGCAGCGTGCCGCCGTTGGCTTCCTCAAATTTGCCGATGCGGCGAGCGACCGCGCCGGTGAACGATCCCTTCTCATGGCCAAAGAGTTCCGACTCCAGGAGATTTTCCGGGATGGCCGCGCAATTGACGGAAATGTAGGCGCCACGGCTGCGGTTCGATCGCGCGTGGACGTAGCGCGCCAGGACCTCCTTGCCAGTGCCGGATTCGCCGGTAATCAGGATCGAGGCATCGGATGGCGCAATCTGCTGGGCGAGCTTGATCACATTGGCCATGGCATCATCGCGGTAGATGAGTTCGCGCGAGTCATTTGCGACGGCAGCGAGCACCGCGGCAATCATTTCGGGGTCCGGCGGCAGCGGGATGTATTCCTTGGCGCCGGCGTGAATTGCGGCAACCGCCGCGCGGGCGTCGTTGGTCGTGCCGCAAGCGACGATCGGTACGTGGATGTGCTCGGCTTCAAGCCGGATCACGAGATCGCGGATGTCGATACCGACGTCGACCAGCAACAGGTCGGCGCCTTTGCCTCCGCGCAGCACCGCCATCGCCTGCGCGCTGGTCTCGGCATGGGTGACGGCCGCGCCCTTGTCCATGGCGATTTTCGTCGCCGTCGTGAGCTGACCCTTGAGTGTTCCGACGATCAGGAGGCGCATGTCTGGGCTCCACTATTTCTTGTGCGCGTTATCATTCTCGGCATTCCGCGATCGAATATCCCGTGCATCGGCCGCATCACACGCGCTCGGTCTTGATGATTTCCGTCATGGTCACGCCGAGCTTGTCGTCCACGAGCACGACCTCGCCGCGCGCCACCAGTCGATTATTGACGTAGATGTCGATGGCTTCGCCAACCTTGCGGTCGAGCTCCAGCACGGTGCCGGGGCCGAGACTGAGCAGTTTGCCGACGTCCATGTGGGTGCGCCCGAGGACCGCTGAAATCTGCACCGGGACATCGAAGATCGCTTCAAGGTCTTCGGCCGTGCGCGTGGTGGCGTCACCTTCCGGCGTTTCATGGAGAACGACATCGCTGATGCCGGGGCTTTCGTCCAGGTTGGGAAGCGGAACCTTGCCATCGTTCTCGGACATATCACTTGCCTCCCGAATTTCCGCCAGCCTGATTGCGCCGCGCCGCCACGTAGCGGGCGACGACCTCGCCGATGATGGCTTCGGTCGCAGCGCGGTCGCGCACGACACCGCCGTCGGCCCACTCGATCCGACAATCGCCCGGAGCGACTTCAGCTTCGCCGATCACGACCAGCCGGCCCTCGAATCCGCGTGCCACCGCAATCTCGGTAAGCCGCGCTTGCGCCTGCGCGTGCAGGCTTTCGTGCACCCGCACCGCCACGTGCGGCGCGTTACGCAGCTCGGTCAGGCAGCCGGCGGCAAGCGCCGCCACCTCGGCGATCGGCTGATCTGCGATCAGCGCGGGGGCGAGCTTGCGCGCGACCGCGAATGCGACCTCGACCGCCTCCGCCTCGAGCTTGCGTTCGAGCGCCGAAAGCGCCGCGGTCAAATGTTCGATCGCGACTCCGATTTTTTCCAGGGCGGCGGCGCTGCGCCGGTCTGCTTCCGCGCGCGCCTGCGCCTCCGCGGCGTTCATGCCGCTCTGGTAGCCGCGCGCTTCCGCCTCGGTAAGCGCGGCCTGGTGCTCGACAATGCCGATCTTGGCCTCGTCTTGGCCATGGCCGGGACTGAAGTCGACATCAAACAGGAATTTCGGCTGCGCCGTCATTGCGGTGCGTCCTGCAATCCAAAGTGGCGATCCACGTGCATTGCCGTCCTCAGTAGATCAGTTCTTCGTCACCGCCACCCTTGGCGATGGTGATCTCGCCCTTGGCGGCAAGATCCTTGGCAAGATTGACGAGTGCGGACTGCGCCTCGTCGACATCGCGCAGCCGTACGGGGCCGAGTGCTTCCATGTCGTCGGTCAGCATCTTGGCGGCGCGGGTCGACATATTCTTCATGAAGAACTCGCGGACATGTTCAGGCGCGCCCTTCAGTGCAACGGCAAGTTTGTCCTTGTCGACGCTGCGCATCAGGGTCTGCGCGGAGGCGCTGTCGAGCTTCGCCAGGTCCTCGAACGTGAACATCAGGTTCTTGATGCGCTCCGCGCTGTCGCGGTTCATTTCCTCGAGCGCGGACATGAAGCGGGCCTCGGTCTGGCGGTCGAAGCCGTTGAAGATATCGGCCATGGCTTCATGCGCATCGCGCCTGCGCGTCTGCGACAGGCTCGACATGAATTCCATGCGGAGCGTCTGCTCGATATGTTCGACGACGGTCTTCTGTACCGGCTCCATCCTGAGCATGCGGTCGACGACGTCGAACGCAATCACTTCCGGCAGCACAGAGAGGATTTTTGCGGCCTGCTCGGAGCGCAATTTTCCGAGAACGACTGCGATTGTTTGCGGATATTCATTCTTGAGATAGTTCGCCAAAATTTCTTCGGAGACGTTGGAAAGCTTTTCCCACATGTTGCGGCCGGCCGGGCCGCGTAGTTCCTCCATAACGCTGGCGACGCGGTTGGGGTCGAGGTAACGCTGCAACAAGCGTTCCGTGGCTTCGTAATTGCCCATCAGCGCGCCGGAAGCCGACAGCCGCCCGACGAACTCCAGCATCAGGTCTTCGACCGCGGCGGCGTCGACGGTGCCGAGCGTCGACATCACGAGCGTGAGCTGGCGCAGCTCCTCGTCGTCGAGCAGGGTCCAGATCTTGCCGCCGAACTCCTCGCCGAGCGCCAGCATCAGCACCGCGGCGCGCTTGGGACCGGTGAG
>JBGPOB010000131.1:0-9943 GCA_041487815.1 Xanthobacteraceae bacterium
CCCTCGGCCAGCAGGTGGTCGTCGAGCGCGCGTTCGTTGCGCAGATACACGGCTTTCTGGCCGCGCGCGACGCGGAACAACGGCGGCTGCGCGAAGTACAGGTGGCCGTGCCCGATCAGGTCCGGCATGTGCCGATAGAAGAAGGTGAGCAGCAGCGTGCGGATATGCGCGCCGTCGACGTCGGCGTCGGTCATGATGATGATCTTATGGTAGAGCAGCTTGTCGGCGTTGAACTCGTCGTGGCCGATGCCTGTGCCGAGCGCGGTGATCAGCGTGCCGATCTGCTCCGATGACAGCATCTTGTCGAAACGCACGCGCTCGACGTTGAGAATCTTGCCGCGCAGCGGCAGTACAGCCTGGAACTCGCGGTTGCGGCCCTGCTTGGCGGAGCCGCCAGCCGAGTCGCCCTCGACAATGAACAGTTCGGACTTGGCGGGGTCACGCTCCTGGCAGTCGGCAAGCTTGCCGGGCAGCGAGGAGACGCCGAGCGCGTTCTTGCGCGTCATTTCGCGCGCCTTGCGCGCCGCCTCGCGCGCGGCCGCCGCCTGCACGACCTTGCCGACGATAATTTTTGCTTCGGCGGGATGCTCCTCGAACCAGGAATGCAAGGCGTCGTTCATGACGCCTTCGACCACCGGCCGCACCTCGGAGGAGACCAGCTTGTCCTTGGTCTGCGATGAGAATTTCGGATCGGGCACCTTGATCGAGAGCACCGCGGTAAGGCCCTCGCGGCAGTCGTCGCCGGTGAGCGCGACCTTTTCCTTCTTCGACACACCGCCGTTCTCGGCATAGCCGGTGACCTGGCGCGTCAGCGCGCCGCGAAAGCCGGCGAGATGGGTGCCGCCGTCGCGCTGCGGGATGTTGTTGGTGAAGCAGAGCACGGATTCATGGTAGCCGTCGTTCCACCACAGCGCGCACTCGACGGTCGTGCCGTCGCGCTCGGACTTGATAACGATCGGATTGGCGACCAGCGGCGTCTTGTTGCGGTCGAGATATTTGACGAAGGCCTCGACGCCGCCCTCGTACGTCATCTCTTCGCGCTTTTCGACGGCGTGGCGCTGGTCGGACAGGATCACCTTCACGCCGGAATTGAGGAACGCCAGTTCGCGCAGCCGGTGCTCCAGCGTCGCCCAGTCGAACTCCAGCATCGTGAAGGTCTTGGGCGAGGGCAGGAACGTCACCTCGGTGCCGTGGCGGTTGCCGGCCTCGCCCGCGACCGCGAGCGGCGCGACGGCCACGCCCTCGCGGAATTCCATCGCGTGGGTCTTGCCGTCGCGCCAGATCGTCAGCTTGAGCCAGCTCGACAGCGCATTGACGACCGAGACGCCGACGCCGTGCAGGCCGCCGGAGACCTTGTAGGAGTTCTGGTCGAATTTCCCGCCGGCGTGCAGCTGCGTCATGATCACTTCGGCCGCCGACACGCCTTCGCCCTTGTGGATGTCGGTGGGGACGCCACGGCCGTCGTCGCGCACGCTGCATGAACCGTCGGGCCGCAACGTGACGACCACTTCCTTGGCGTAGCCCACGAGCGCTTCGTCGATCGCGTTGTCGACGACTTCATAGACCATGTGATGCAGGCCGGAGCCGTCGTCGGTGTCGCCGATGTACATGCCGGGCCGCTTGCGCACGGCGTCGAGGCCCTTGAGGACCTTGATCGATTCGGCGCCATAATCGGAGGCAGAGGGCGCGGGCGGCGGCGGTGTCAGACGGGCGGATTCGGCCATGAAAAAAGTTTCGAATCAGTCGCGCGGAACGCGCGAGAATCAGTGTGATTATGTGACACGAAATATAGCCATCGTACAGGGCAAAAAGAAGGCCCATAACGTATTGAAATTATTTTATTTTCTATGGGTTTTTACGGTTGCAAAAAAGCCCGTGGGCGAAACGATTTCAGGCTCGATTCCCGGCCCGATTCCTGGGCGCCGAATCGCGCCGCCGGAGAGGGCGCGCGGGAGGCTCCGGCGGGCCTTCCCGGCGTGACGATGAGGTGGGGCGGAACTACCTCGGCCGTCTGCCTTCGTTATCACGCCTAGGCCGCGCCGCGTTGTGCTGCCACTTCACGGATGAACAGCCGCGCCAGATCGCGCAGCGGTACCGGCGGGCTGATCAGATAGCCCTGCAATTGCGTGCAGCCGAGCTCGCGGATCTGCTCGAACTGATCCTCGGTTTCGACGCCTTCGGCGGTCGTGGTCATGTCGAGGCTGCGGGCGAGGCCCGCGACCGCGCGCACGATGTTGATGGATTCGGTGCCCTCGCCGAGGCTGCCGATGAAGCTGCGGTCGATCTTGAGCTTGTCGAACGGAAACCGGCGCAGATAGCTGAGCGAGGAGTAGCCGGTACCGAAATCGTCGAGCGCGATCTGCACGCCAAGATTGCGCAGGCGGCGCAGCGAGGCGAGCGTCGCCTCCGTGCTCTGCATCAGCACGGCTTCCGTGATCTCGACTTCGAGCCGGTCGGCCGGCAGTTGCGCGGTGGCGAGCGCCTCCTGGATGACCGCCATAAGATTGGCGTTGAGTAATTGGGTCGGCGACAGGTTGACCGCGACCTTGATGGCGCGCGGCCAGGAGGCGGCGTCCGCGCAGGCCCTGCGGATTACCCATTCCCCGATCGGGACGATCATGCCGATTTCCTCGGCCAGCGGAATGAAGTCGGCCGGCAGAATCAGTCCGCGCTCGGGGTGGTGCCAGCGGATCAATGCCTCGCACGCGCTCACGGTATTGTCGGCGACGTTGATGACGGGCTGGTAGTAAAGCTCGAACTCGCCGCACTGCAGCGCGTTGCGCATCGCCAGTTCGAGCGAGCGGCGCTTCTGCATGTGCGCGTCCATTTCCGGTTCGAAGAACCGGTAGACGCCGCGCCCGTCGCCCTTGGCGCGGTAGAGCGCCATGTCGGCGTTCTTCATGATCGCGTCCGGCGTGGTTCCGTCGCTCGGCGCCAGCGCGATACCGATGCTGGTATCGATGACGGCGGCATGGCCGTTGAGGTTGTAAGGCGCGCAGATCGTGTCGCGCAGCCGGCGCGCCAGCACGGCGGCGTTGGCAGGCGCGTTGATGCCGGTCTGCACGATGGCGAATTCGTCGCCGCCGATGCGCGCGGCCATGTCGGTTTCGCGCAGGCAGCCGCGCAGCCGCTCCGCGACGGTGCGCAAGAGCTCGTCGCCGATCGGGTGGCCGAGCGTGTCGTTGACGGTCTTGAAATGATCGAGGTCGAGGTAGAGCACGGCGAGCTGCTGGCCGCGGCCGGTGTGCGCCAGCGCGTCGGTCAGCTTTTCGCGGAACAGCATGCGGTTCGGCAGGTCCGTCAATGGATCGTGGCGGGCAAGATGCGCCACCTGGTTCTCCGCGCGCCGGCGTTCCGTGATGTCCTCATGCGTCGCCACCCAGCCGCCATGCGGAGTGGTGCGGTTCGAGATCGCAATCGTGCGGCCGTCGGAAAGTTCGACGATCCGGGAATCGGCGTTGCCCACGGCGAAGCGGGCGAGGACTTCCTCGGCGTATTTATCGGGATCGCCGGAAAACGTGCCGCTGGCCATGCGGTGGCGCAACAGGTCGGCCACCGAGGAACCGGGTTCGGCCATTTCCGACGTCAGCTTGTACATCTGCAGATAGCGCGTGTTGCAGAACTGGACGCGGCCATCGGCGTCGAACATCACTAGGCCCTGCGACATGTAGTTGATGGCGGCTTCAAAGCGCGCGAACTGGGCGCGCAGCGCGTCTTCGCCCTCGCCGAGCGGCTGGCCGCAAGCCAACGCCTCGAATTTCTGCTTTAGGCGGTCGAGTTCGCCGACCATCGCATTGATCGAACGGTCGGTGGTCTGGCGAAGGCGGTCGGCATCCTTGAGTTTGGCGCCGACGAGCGCGCCGAGTTTATCGGCGTCAATTTCCCCGCCGGGGAGCGTCGCCTGTTCGAGTAGTTCCGCGAATATCGTGTCCATGATGCGCACCAGCTATGTTCCGGGAAGTGATTGCAACGGCCGTCGGGCATGACGGCTGCCTGGCGGTTGAGATCGCCTCGCCTGATGAGGCGCGCGCCGAGCCGCAATTCAATTCCGCAGGAATGTCGCTGAACGCTCGCATGAACTACTGCTACCTTGTGTGCGAATACGCATTATGCGCATTCGGCTTCGAACTCCACGCAGCGTGCGAATGAATGGCACGCGCGTGACGCGCATGGGCACCGCGCTCCTTCGCGTCACCTGCCTGCGCGCATGTTCGATATCGCGCTTATCGGAAACAGTACCTTACCGTGACCGGCAAGTTTTGCGTGGGGGAGGCGGTTTCGGACGGCGTCCTCACCATCCGGTCAGCGCAATTACGTCAAATTGCAGCGAATTGCGCAAAAGCCCCGCAGGGTGGCCACGGTGGCCGGCTGGACCATTGTCGTTTCAGATTAAATCGACACGGCGCACGATCTTTTTGTTTTGCCGCCTGATCTTTTCCGAAACGTCCGCAGACTTTTCGGGATCATGCTCCAGGCGACGCGGATCAGGCGGCGCCGCGGCGCCGCGGCGGCGCGCGAACAGCCGCGACAATTCGCGCACCGGCACCGGCGCGCTGAACAGATAGCCCTGCATTTCCGTGCAGCCGAGCTCGCGTACGTGATCGAGCTGTCCTTCGGTCTCGACGCCTTCCGCGGGTGTCTCGATCTTCAGGTTGCGCGCCAGCCCGGTGACCGCGCGCATGATGCTGCGGGATTCTTCTGCGTCGGCAAGTCCGCTGATGAAGCAGCGGTTTCATGCGCGCCATCTGATGATCGATTCGACCAAATGCGCGCTTAGTTTGCCGGGGAGCGCGCGCATTCTTGCGAAAATTATTCGCGGCGCGTAATGGCTCCGCCCGCCTCGATCCCAAAAATCTGCATGCGTTGACGAATCTCTGCGAACGCGGCCGGGTCCGCACCCGTTATCCAGAATTGGACGCCAAGGCGGTCGAGGGCATCAAACAAGGTCGCACGCCGATCGGGATCGAGATGCGCGGCGACTTCGTCGAGCAGGACGATCGGGCTCATTCCGCTCATCTCGCTTACAAGGCCGGCGTGCGCGAGCACAAGGCCGATCAGCAGCGCTTTCTGCTCTCCGGTCGAGACGTCGTGCGCGCCAACATTCTTTGGCTCGTAGATGACCGCCAGATCGGAGCGATGCGGGCCTTCGAGCGCGCGCCCGGCCGCAGCATCGCGCGCCCGGCCGGCCTTGAGCATGCTGCGATAGCGATCCTCGATTTCGACCGCCGGCGCGTGCGAGACCATGGCCTCGATTGGCCCGTCGATCGCGATCTTGGCGGTGGGAAACGCATCGTGCTGCGCGCGCCGTTGGGCAAGCGCGGTCGACAGCCGGCCGACGGCATCCGTGCGCGCCGCGGCGACCGCGACCGCAACCTCGGCAATTTCGTGCTCGATGGCGTCAAGCCAATGCGGGTCAGGCTGCGGCTGCTCGAGCAACCGGTTGCGCGAGCGCAGCGCGCGATCGAGCGCGTTGATGCGCGCGCCATGTTCGGCGTCGATCGCCAGCACCAGCCGGTCGAGAAAACGCCGGCGATCGGAGGCCGGGCCGGTGAACAGGCCATCCATCGCCGGCACCAGCCACAACACGCGCAGGTGATCGGCGAACGCAGTCATGGTCGCCGGCTCGCGATCGATGCGGCACTTGCGCGCGGAGGCTTCCTCGCTGGCGGCAAGCTCAATGCCGGTTCCAAGCGTGGCGAGCCCGAGCGCACCTTCAACCTCCGCGGATACCGCCCAGGCGCCGTCGCCCTCGTTGAACGCCATCTCCTCGAGCGTGGCGTAGCGCAGCCCACGGCCGGGCGCGAGCAGCGATATTGCTTCCAGCATGTTGGTCTTGCCGGCGCCATTGGGACCGACGAGCGCCACCGATCCAGCGCCCACGTCGATCGTGGCGGCGCGGTAATTGCGAAATTTCGTCAGCGTCAGACGGCGGATGCGGGCGGCGGTCACGCGAGCGGTGTTAGCGCATGGCCGTTTCAAATGAAATCACCGGGGCCTGCCAACCCATATTTCTTACGCCTGATCTTGTCGGAAAAGTCTGCAACTTTTCCGGATCATGCTCTGATCCGCTTCGGTTTCGAGGAAAAGGGATCATGCCGCGCAAGCTATAGGGGCAAGACGCATCCAGCCGCAACGCTCACACGCGCATCGGCATCAGCACATAGAGCGCGCCGCGGTTGGCCTTGTCCTCGATCAGCGTCGGCGAGCCAGGGTCGGCGAGCTTCAGCACCGCGGTGTCGCCGTCGACCTGCGCGGCAATGTCGAGCAAATAGCGCGAGTTGAACCCGATTTCGATCGGTTCGGCCTCGTAGGTGACTTCGAGCTCTTCGGTCGCGCTGCCGGAATCCGGGTTGGTCACCGACAACGTCAGCTTGCCGTTGGCGACCGCCAGCTTGACCGCGCGACCGCGTTCGCTCGAGACCGTGGAGACGCGGTCGACCGCCAGCTCGAATTCCTTTTTTTCCACTTCGAGCAGCTTGTCGTTCCCGGTCGGGATGACGCGGGCATAATCGGGAAACGTTCCCTCGATCAGCTTGGAAGTCAAAACCACGCCACCGACCGTAAACCGGATTTTGGTCGGTGACAGTTCGACCTGGACTTCGCCATCAATGTCCTCGATGAGGCGCTGGACTTCGCCAACGGTCTTGCGCGGGACGATCACCCCGGGCATGCCGGCGGCGCCGGCGGGCGCATCGAGATCAACCTGCGCGAGGCGATGGCCGTCGGTCGCGACCGCCCGCAGCTTGAGGTTTTTCCCGCTGCCGGCGGTGTGGAGATAGATGCCGTTGAGGTAGTAGCGCGTCTCCTCCGTCGAAATCGCAAATTGCGTCTTAGCGATCAGGCGCCTGAGGTCGCTCGAGGCAAGCGCAAACTTGTGCGCCATGTCGCCGGCCGCGAGGTCGGGAAAGTCGCTCTCCGGCAGGGTTTGCAGCGAAAAGCGTGACCGCCCGGCGCGGATCGCCAGCACGGCACGATCGCCGGATGAATCGAGGATGACCTGCGCGCCTTCGGGAAGCTTGCGCACGATTTCGTAGAACATGTGCGCCGGCACGGTGGTGGCGCCGGCTTGTCCGACCTCGCCGGAAATGACTTCGACGACCTCAAGATCGAGATCGGTGGCCTTGAATGACAGTTTCGACTTTTCGGCGCGTACCAATACGTTGGCTAGAATCGGGATGGTATTGCGCCGTTCGACCACGCGATGGACATGCGATAGCGCTCTGAGCAGATCGGCGCGTTCGACCGTAATCTTCATCCCCGCCCCATCCCGTCATTCTTGCAGTTGCCGCTTGAGCAACTCGATTTCCTCGGCCAGCGCCGTATCATTGCCGACAAGGTGCTCGATCTTGCGTACCGCATGCAACACCGTAGTGTGGTCGCGCCCGCCGAAGCGCCGGCCGATTTCCGGCAGCGAGCGCAGCGTCAGGGTCTTGGCAAGATACATCGCCACCTGCCGCGGGCGAACCACATTGGCCGTCCGGCGCGAGGATAGCAGATCGCTGCGGCTGACGTTGTAGTGGCGCGCGACGATGCGTTGGATGTCCTCGATCTTGACCTTTTTCGGGTCCTGCGGGCGGATCAGGTCGCGCACTTCCCGCTCCGCGAGTTCCATCGTCATCGATTCGCGGTTCAGTTGACTGCACGCCAGCATCCGGTTCAGCGCGCCTTCGAGATCGCGGCCATTGTGGGTTACCGCACGGGCGATGAACGCGAGTACCGGCGTCGGGATGTCGAAGCCGGGGTGCAGCACGCGCCAGGCCGCCAGGCGCGTGTTTAGGATTTCAAGCCGCAAGTCTTCGCTGAGCGACCCCATTTCGACCACCAGGCCGCCCGCGAGCCGGGACCGGATGCGCTCATCCAGGCTTTCTAGGTCGGCCGGCGGGCGATCCGCCGCGATCACGACCTGCCGGCCGGCATCGATTAACGAGTTGAGAGTATGGGAGAATTCGGCCTGCGTCTGCTTGCCTTGGAGGAACTGCAAATCGTCAATGACAAGAACGTCGATGCCGCGCAGCACGTCCTTGAACGCCAGCGCGGTCTGCGTGCGCAGCGCGGACACGAACCCGTACATGAACTTTTCCGCGGTCAGATAAAGAAGCTTGCGCTCGCCTTGGGCGTTACCCGCCCAGGTGATGGCCTGCAGGAGATGGGTCTTTCCCAATCCGACGCCGGCGTGGATATAGAGTGGATTGAACATGACCGGGTCGCCGCGGCGCGCGGCGACGACCTGCCGGGCGGCCGCGTGTGCCAGCGTGTTTGAACGCCCGACGACGAAACTCTCGAAATTGAGCCGTGGGTCGAGGGGCGAGCCGCCGAGTGCCTCGTGCTGGGCCGATACCGGCGTTATCGCGGCGCGGAAGTCGCGGCCTTCGACGCCGGCGCTGCACTGCTGGCGCGCCGGTTCGGGTAACTTGGCCGGCATCGTGATGGCCTGGCGAATGACCGCGGAGCGCACGATCAGGTCGATGCGGTGCGCCGCCGGCTCCTCAGCCTGCCAGCATGTCAGCACCTTTTCCGCATAGTGCGACTGAATCCAACTGCGCAGGAAACGCGTCGGCACCGACATGCGCACCGTTTCGCTTTCCAGACCTTCAAGGTCCATGCGCGCGAACCAGCTCGTGAAAACATCCTCGCCGACTTCCGCGCGGAGACGTTCCTTCACGCGTGACCACAGTTCGTTAGCGCCCGGGGGTAAGGAGGAATTCATGGCCAACAATGAATTGCGCGAGGGAATGGATTGCGGTGGTCGAGGCGGTGTCAAATCTGCGGCGTGACCTTGGTGGCGACCAATGTCGATCAAAATCGAATCAAAAATGCCACCGTCTCGATATGGCGTCTAACTCCGGCGTGAACCCACGCCGCTAAAATGCGAATGTGCTGCTGCGAGGTGTCGTCAGCGCGCGGATTGCTATCCGCTGGAGGGACAAATTTCGCTGCTGATCGGGACAGCGCGCGTGAAGGGCGGACGACCAGCGTTCGTGATTGCTCTTATGATTGCGAACCTGACCTCAGATCCCCATTCACGTTGCGCCATTTGCCCCTCCCCATTTCAAAAGCGTCGTATTACGCCGTAGTCATTTCCCGTCTCGCTTAACCGCGGTTCCGACGAGCCCATTCGCCGCACGCGGAGTCTTACGAACCCAATCGAGGTTCGCCGTCCGATGCACGCTTTCGCCTTGATTAGGATGTTCAGTCAGGTAGCTACTGACAAAAACTACCAGTCTTCATCCGCAGATGAATGCGAATCCTGTTCTTGCGTGAAAGTCACCGGTGGCCCGACGACAATTTAATCAATGCACATTCATAGAAGCGTCGCAATGGCCTTGACGAACGCACTGTCGCATTGCGCGCCGTCGTGTGCAGACCGCGTGCGCGCGCCGACTCTCGACTAACATCGCAAGGTTCTGAATCTGCGATAAGAATTGGCGCGGCAACAATCATCAAGAAATTTGCGTCGTGTTGCAATGTGATGCCGGCGCGCGCATGCAGCGAATCATTCTGAAATCAGGGTTTTCAAGATGCCGTGCAAACCATTCCGCCTAACTGGTTCTTTGCTCGAAATTTTTTTTGCGCAAATTTCAAAGGTAGCCATCGCGAATGATCGAGATCGCGTTCAAGTATCGGCACAATCTCGAACGATTTTCAATTTTTGATTCACGCTGTGGTATTTTCGCCACTGCCGTACGCGAATTGACAAGTAACGTCTGTGCCGTGCCATCGGCTCCAGCGCGGCGACAATGGCGGCGATGGCTGAATCACTGTCGCGGGTTTGAAATTTTCGGAGCCGAAGTTGAAAGCGCCGCCAAATTCATCGGCGACGCGACGTGCGACCGGCAGTCGCCGCGACCGCGAGTTTCGTCAGCGTGAGTTAGGCCGGCGCGCCGCGCCAGGATTTTCGGAACGTCGTTCAACGGTTCGCGATCACGCGGCGAGTGCGCGATCG
>JBGPOB010000132.1:0-9888 GCA_041487815.1 Xanthobacteraceae bacterium
ATCCTGCAGCTCCTTGCGGTACTCGCCCTTGCGGCCGCGGATGATCGGCGCCAGCAGATAGAGGCGCGTGCCTTCCGCCATCGCCAGGATGCGGTCGACCATCTGCGACACGGTCTGGCTTTCGATCGGCAGGCCGGTGGCGGGCGAGTAGGGCACGCCGACGCGCGCCCAAAGAAGCCGCATGTAGTCGTAGATTTCGGTGACGGTGCCGACGGTCGAGCGCGGGTTGCGCGAGGTGGTCTTCTGCTCGATCGAAATCGCCGGCGACAACCCGTCGATCTGGTCGACGTCCGGCTTTTGCATCATTTCGAGGAACTGGCGGGCATAGGCCGACAGCGACTCGACGTAGCGCCGCTGGCCTTCGGCGTAGATGGTGTCGAAGGCGAGCGAGGATTTCCCCGAGCCGGACAATCCGGTCAGCACCACCAGCCGGTCGCGCGGGATTTCGAGATCGACGTTTTTCAGGTTGTGCTCGCGCGCGCCGCGGACGGCGATCACCCGGCCGCGATCGGCCGGCTTCGGGCGGCTCTTGTCGAACAGATCGTTCATGCGGCCTTTTGCCTTGCGGGAATGACACGTGTATCCGCCCGCAACCGCGGCCGGGTCTCTTCAAGCGAGGGATGCAGCAAAATGGAACGTAGTAAGAACGCCGGGGCTTTGCCAGTGGCAATTGGCTGCGCCCAGCGAAATCCACGCAATTCAAGTCCGCTGGATTTTGCGCGCGCTCAATGAAGCGAAAACCCCCGGACCGGAGCCGGGGGTTGCATCGGCCATTCGCGGCTGACCTAGAATTTATAGGCCAGGCCGAAGAACGCGGTGTGGGTCGCGACGTCGAAGTCCTTCACGATAAGGACCGGCGGCACCGGGCCGAAGCTGGTGCGCCAAGTGCCGTAGTCGGCGTAGCGGTATTCCGCGCGCGCGAGCCAGTTGCCCGACACGACGGTTTCGATGCCGCCGCCGATGGTCCAGCCCGCCGGTGTCGTGCTGTTGGTCTGCAGGAATGGCACGCCGCCAGGAGTCGCGGCGGGGCCGCAGGTGGCGGTACCGCAATTCACCGTCGCTTCCATGTGCTGCCACTGCACGCCGCCGGTGAAATAGATCAGCCACGTCGGCGACCACAGATAACCGATCCGTCCGCGGATGCCGCCGTCCCAGGTGTGCTTGAATTCGCTGAAATTGCCGATATTGGCCGGGGAGATACCTTGCAGAGCTTCAACCCGCTTGCTGCCATTGCCCCAGGCAAGATCGCCTTCAAGACCGACCAGCCAATTTGCATTGAGCTGCCAGTTGTAGCCGAGGTATCCGCCAACGCGGAACGTCGCGCTGTCGTAGCCTTGCTGCGCAAGCGCCGGAAACGGTGGTGGACCACCGCCAAACGAAATTGTCGTGCCATCGACGTCGGCCCAGCGCGCGCCGAGCGAACCGCCGGCATAAAGACCGTTCCACGACCACGGCGCGACGACCGGCGCTTTGGTCACCATGCGCGAAAGATCCGCCGCGCCCGCGGGCGCAATGCACCCCAAGCTCGCTACCGCAATAGCTGCGGTCCAAAATCGGTTCACGTCCATGCGCACGTCCCCTAGGGTCTCATCCAACACGCGACAATCGAATTTGAAATGCCGCACCCGACCAAATCAGATGCGTGCAGTGCAAGATACTCTTGGAGCAAGACGATGTCGGAAAGCAAATCGCTCGCCGGTAAACATTTTTCCAACAGTGGCCTCAACGCAACACGCTGATGGCGGAAACACCGCGCCCATGGAGCCGATTGCAGGAAATCACCATGATTGCGGCGGCGGCAGCAGCGGCGGTCGCCGCCCGCCCGGCGCCGTGCCATGCCCCGCGACACTCAAAGGGGCTTGTGGACGGGTATGCGCCCATGCTAGAACAAAACAAGAACAACGCCTTGCACGGCGATGGCAGGGCCCAGCTGCACAGTTGGGGACAAGCGACGATCGCGCTTGCAGGTACCGGGTTGAGCACTACGGTGAACTTCAATCGAACCAGAGCACTTTTAGGTGGAGTGGATACCGGCTCGGCGTCGGAAAATGCATCAACTCTAAAGTTACGGCGCATTCGAACGCAAAAGCGGTTCATTTTTTGCTGAATGCGTTCTAAGAACTACGGAAAATCGGAAAGAAAACTGCGGAGCGCGTCATGGCAGGGTCGGTAAACAAGGTCATTCTCATCGGCAATCTCGGCGCCGATCCGGAAATCCGGCGGACACAGGACGGGCGCCCGATCGCAAACCTGCGCGTGGCGACCTCCGAAAACTGGCGCGACAAGACCACCGGCGAGCGGCGCGAGAAGACCGAGTGGCACCGCGTGGTGATTTTCAACGAGGGCCTGTGCCGGATCGCCGAGCAATACCTCAAGAAGGGCTCGAAGGTTTATCTCGAAGGCGCGCTGCAGACGCGCAAATGGCAGGACAAGGACGGCAACGACAAATATTCGACCGAGGTCGTGCTGCAAGGCTTCAATTCGCAACTGACCATGCTCGATGGCCGCAGCGGCGGTGCGGGCGGCGCCGAGGCCGGGTCCGATGAGGGCGGCAGCGATTTTGGATCGACCGGTCCGTCCGGATCGGCACCGCGCAAGCCCGCGATGGCCGCCGCCGGCGGCGGCAAGCGCGGCGACATGGACGACGAGATACCGTTCTGAACCGCATGGCCGATAACGAAATTCATGCTATTGCGCGGCGCGTAGTTACAAATGCCCAGTGGGCATCCGTGTATCTTGGGTATTTCGAGTCCTCGAATGACGCTCTACGAAATAAGAGGGGTCGATTAAAATGCGACGCGGAAGAGATGTTGGTCGTTCTGGTAACTGGCCTTCCACGGGTGTGTTCTCTTTGCCTGGTTCGGTTATGGGACTTGCCCGGGAGTAGAGGCGATCGACATTCACTTCCGGCCCTGGTCAAAATTGAGAAATTTGCGCAATTATCAGATCAATCCGATAGGTCGTTTTTGCGAGACTGCCAAAGTTTTCTCGACAGCAGGCTGTGCCAGGACTTGAAGCAATTTCGGATCGTTGATTTAGCGCATAATCTGCCGCTTGGGCGAGCAGAGGGTGAGGGTTTTACTTACGACAGGTTGCGAGAAGCGGTACACGAGACTCAGCGGATTGTTGATCGACTGGTTCACATTCTAAATCTTTCGGAGGTGAACCAAGAGGCAATTTTCCAATCAAAAAAGGAAAGTTGTGACGCATTTTGGAATTCGGTTGAGATGCGTATCGTCGAAACTGCGGCGTAAACTCAATGTCGCTTGCGCCGCTCCTCAACGCCTCGCCCGTCATCCAACTGCACGCCTTCGCGGCGTTGACCGCCTTCGCGCTCGGCGTGGTGCAGCTCGCGGCGCCTAAAGGCACGCTGCCCCATCGCACGCTTGGATGGTTCTGGGTCGTGCTGCTGGCAGCGATCGCGATCAGCTCATTTTGGATTCACGAGTTGCGCCTGGTCGGGCCGTTCAGCCCAATCCACCTGCTGTCGATCTTCACTCTGATCATGCTGCCGCTGGCGGTGTGGGCGGCGCGCCACCATGATGTCAAAACCCACCGCCGCAGAATGCTTGGAATTTTCTTCGGCGCGCTTGTGATCGCGGGCGCATTTACACTGGTGCCCGGCCGCATCATGCACGCAGCCTTGTTCGGCGGCTGATCCGGGAGTGAAGACATGACGCAGCGGGTCTTGATTACGGCCGGTGCTTCCGGCATCGGGCGCGAAATCGCGCGCGCCTTCACGGCGAGCGGCGCCAAGGTGTTCGTCTGCGACATCGACGGCAAGGCGCTCGCGGCGCTGGCCAAGGAACTCGCCGGCGTCGGCACCCACCTCTGCGACGTGTCAAAGCGCGCGCAAGTCGAGGCGATGGTTGCGGCTGGTGTCCGCAGCCTCGGCGGCATCGATGTGCTCGTCAACAACGCCGGCATCGCGGGGCCGACCGCGCCGGTCGAAAGGATGGACCCGGACGACTGGGAAAAGGTTGTCGATGTCAATCTCAACGGCACATTCAACGTCACGCGGCTGGCGATCCCGCATCTGAAAAAATCGCCCGCCGGCTCGATCATCATCATGTCGTCGGTTGCGGGCCGCTTCGGCTATCCCAACCGCAGTCCCTATGCGACGACGAAATGGGGCCTCGTCGGGTTTGCAAAAACGCTGTCCATCGAGCTTGGCGAATTCGGCATCCGCGTGAACGCCATCTTGCCCGGAGGCGTCACCGGGCAGCGGCTGGAAGCCGTGTTCGAGGGCCGCGCGAAGCTCAGCGGCGAGCCGATTGAGGAAATCAGGCGCAAGGCGCTGATTAACCAGTCGCTCAAGGAGTTTGTGGACCCGCGTGACATCGCCGCCTTCGCACTTTTCCTGACGTCGGATCACGGCCGGTCCATCTCTGGGCAGGCGCTGTCGATGGACGCGGACATGCAGAAGTCCGTGTGATCCGCACAGGCCGCGGCCAATCCGCTACGCCCTCACCGCCGCTCGCACGCCATCGATCACGTATTGCACCGCCAGCGCCGCAAGGATGACGCCCAGGAGCCGCGACATCACGATGTTGCCGGTGATGCCGAGAACGCGCGTGATGTGGCGGGCAAACAGGAATGTGGCAAACGTCAGCCCGCAGACGACGGCAATCACACTCATCAACGCCATGAGCATGACGGGATCGCGCACCTGGCCGGCGAGCAGCACGGTTGCCGCGATGGCGCCGGGCCCGGACATCAGCGGGATCGCCAACGGAAACGCCGCGATATTGCGCACGTGTTCCTCGATCGCCTGTTCGGCGGCTTTCGATTCGCGCTGGCTGCGTGTGCCATAGACCATCTCGGCGGCGATCCAGAACAACAGCAAGCCGCCGGCGATCTGAAACGCCGGCAGCGTTATGCCGAGCCGCCGCAGCAGATCGTCGCCGATGAGCGCCGTGCCGATCAGGATGCCGAAGGCAATCAGGCAGGCGCGCATGCCGACGCTGCGGCGCGCCGCGGGCGGCAGTCCTTCGGTCACGCCCGCGAATATGGGCGCAAGGCCGATCGGATCGACGACGACGATCAGCGTTACGAAGGCGGACAGCAGGAACTCGACCATGCGCCGCCATACTACATGATCCGCAAAGCCGCGGACCGGCCGCCAATGCGCGCGATGGGCGGAAACGCCACGCGCGAGCATCGATGTAGCAATTATTGTGCGGTCGATTTCGGCTGCCGGCGGCGCGCGCCGCCGCCGCTTGAAGCGCGTCGGACTTAGCGTGTTCTTCGGGTTTTCGGCTGTTGGCGAATGCGATCGCAGGGCCGGCCGGAAATGGCCATTTAAGCTACTGAATTAACTGATGAAATTTGCCGATAGCCGGCGCCATTTCCATTGGTGTTGCGCCCCTGAATCGGTTATCAGAATCCACTACAGATTCGCCCGGAACCCAGCCCGAGATCCTTCTCCTTGTCAGACACCGATAATCAGCGGCCGCAAGACCCTGAACCGACCGACATTCGCCCGATCTCCATCGAAGAGGAGATGAAGCGCTCATACCTCGATTACGCCATGAGCGTGATCGTGGCGCGCGCGCTGCCCGATGTGCGCGACGGCCTCAAGCCGGTGCATCGCCGCATCCTCTATTCGATGCACGAGAGCGGGCACACGCCCGACAAGAAGTACGTGAAATCGGCGCGCGTGGTCGGCGATGTCATCGGCAAATATCATCCGCACGGAGACCAGTCGATCTACGACGCGCTGGTGCGCATGGCGCAAGATTTTTCGATGCGCATGCAGCTGATCGATGGGCAGGGCAACTTCGGCTCCGTCGATGGCGATCCGCCGGCGGCTTACCGTTATACGGAGTGCCGGCTGGCGCCGCCGGCGATGGCGCTGCTTGAGGACATTGACAAAGACACCGTCGATTTCCTGCCGAATTATGACGGCTCCGAAAGGGAGCCGGTGGCGCTGCCGGCGCGGTTCCCGAACCTCCTGGTCAATGGCGCCGGCGGCATCGCCGTCGGCATGGCGACCAACATCCCGCCGCACAATCTGGGCGAGATCATCGACGCCACGATCGCGCTGATCGATGATCCCGCGCTCGGCATCGAAGATCTGATCAAGATCGTGCCGGGTCCGGACTTCCCGACCGGCGGCATCATCCTCGGCCGGCAGGGCATCCGCTCCGCCTACCATCTCGGCCGCGGCTCGATCGTGATGCGCGGCACAGTCGCGTTCGAAACCGTCCGCAAGGAACGTGAAGCAATCGTCGTCACCGAAATTCCCTATCAGGTTAACAAGGCAACGATGGTCGAGCGTATCGCCGAACTGGTGAAGGAGAAAAAGGTCGAAGGTATCGCCGACCTGCGCGATGAATCGGACCGTGACGGCTATCGCGTCGTGATCGAGCTGCGGCGCGATGCCGAGCGCGACGTCGTGCTCAATCAACTTTATCGCTTCACGCCCCTGCAATCGACGTTCGGCGCCAACGTCGTCGCGCTCGACGGCGGGCGGCCGCTGGTGATGTCGCTCAAGGACCTGCTGACGGCGTTCATCGCGTTTCGCGAGGACGTCGTGTCGCGGCGTACCAAATTCCTGCTCAACAAGGCGCGCGACCGCGCCCACGTGCTGGTGGGACTGGCGATCGCGGTCGCCAACATCGATGAGGTCATCAAGCTCATTCGCGGTTCGCGCGACGCCAATGCCGCCCGCGAAGCATTGATGGGGCGCGACTGGCCGGCGCGCGACGTCGCGGCGCTGCTGTTGCTAATCGACGACCCGCGCCACCGTATCAGCGCCGACGGCACCTATCGGCTGTCGCTCGAGCAGGCCAAGGCGATCCTTGACCTGCGCCTGCAGCGCCTGACCGCGCTCGGCCGCGACGAAATCAAGGACGAGCTCGACAAGCTGGCGGCCGAGATTTCCGATTATCTCGAAATCCTGCGCTCGCGCGTGCGGGTGCAGTCGATCATCAAGCAGGAACTCGCCGCCGTGAAGGCTGACTTCGCGACCCCGCGCAGGACCGTCATCATCGACCAGGAAGGCGAGGTCGAGGACGAGGATCTGATCCAGCGCGAGGAGATGGTCGTTACCGTCTCGCACCTCGGCTACGTCAAGCGCGTGCCGCTGTCGACCTATCGGGCGCAGAAGCGCGGCGGCAAGGGCCGCGCCGGCATGCAGACGCGCGAGGAGGATTTTGTCGCGCGGCTGTTCGTCGCCTCGACCCATACGCCGGTGCTGTTCTTTTCCTCGCGCGGGCAGGTTTACAAGGAAAAGGTCTGGCGGCTGCCGCTGGCGGCGCCGCAGTCGCGCGGCAAGGCGCTGATCAACATTCTTCCGCTCGAGCAGGGCGAAAACATCACCACCATCATGCCGCTGCCCGAGGACGAGGCGACCTGGGAAACGCTCGACGTGATGTTCGCGACCACGCGCGGGACGGTGCGCCGCAACAAGTTGTCGGACTTCGTGGACGTGCGGCCCTCCGGCATCATCGCGATGAAGCTCGCCGAGGGCGAGGCGATCGTCGACGTGCAAATCTGCACCGAGCGCGACGACGTGCTGCTGACGGCGGCCGGCGGCCACTGCATCCGCTTCCCGGTCGACGACGTGCGCGTGTTCCAGGGCCGCACCTCGATGGGCGTGCGCGGCATCGCGCTCGATGAAGGCGACAAGCTGATATCGCTGTCGATCCTGCATCATGTCGACGCCACGGCCGACGAGCGCGCGGCCTATCTCAAGCGCGCGGCCGCGGTGCGGCGCGGCGGCGCGGGCGAGGAGGAAGCCGTCGATGCCGAGGAGGCCAACAGCGCCATCGAACTTGGCGAGAAGCGTTACGTCGACATGTCGGCGGCCGAACAATTCGTGCTGACGCTGTCGGAGAACGGCTTTGGCAAGCGCTCGTCGTCCTACGAGTACCGCACCACCGGCCGCGGCGGCAAAGGCGTCGTCGCCATGGCGGTGACGGCCAAGACCGGCCGCGTGGTGGCGTCGTTCCCGGTCGAGGAAACCGACCAGATCATGCTGGTGACCGACGGCGGCCAGCTGATCCGCTGCCCGATCAACGGCATCCGCATCGCGGGCCGCTCGACCCAGGGCGTCATCGTGTTCAACACCGCCGAGGGCGAACGCGTGGTGTCGGTTGAGCGGATCAGCGAGGAAGACGACGGCGGCGGCGAATAATCCGCCGGACGTTGCGGCACGAGCGGTCTACTGCCGGTCTACTGCGCGCGGCTGATCGCGACGATGCGCACCGGCTTGGCTTCGCGGGTCGCCTTCACGGTACTGCGCAGACAGCTTGCTTCATAAAAGGGCCAGCTCGCCTGCGAGCAGTCCGGGCCGAACGGCTTGGCGTCGAGCCGATCGCCCTTGAGCGATACCGGGGTGGAATGCGCCTCGGTCGTCGTGGCGCCGGAGAAGATCATCACCGTACCGACGAGCAGCACGGCCGCAATGCCCGCTGCAAGAATCTTGTACATGACGACACCCTGTCTGTGTCTGCGTCGTTGGGACTGTATTTGAGATAACAATCCAACATTCCGGACAGACCCGCCGTGACATACGTCACAAGCTGGCCATTTCCATTTAAACTATTGACTAAAATTGGACATTTCTTCTGGTTTTGTGGCGATTGCGGGAGCGCGGCGCGGCGCCCGCCGGTCGCGGCGCACGGCCCGATCTGGTCCTCGACCGGGCCGCCGCCGGCCGGGGCCAACCGGCTTCCCCTCTGTCCGACAATGCTTTAGACCCGCGCCATGCCCCGGACCGCAATCTACGCCGGCTCGTTCGACCCGGTGACCAACGGCCATATCGATGTGCTGCGGCAGGCGGCGCGGCTCGCCGAGCGGATCGTTTGCGCCGTCGGCGTGCACCCGGGCAAGACCCCGCTGTTTTCGGCCGAAGACCGCGTCGCCATGCTTGAGGAGGTCGCGGGCCCTGGCGTGCGCGAAGCGGGTTGTGAATTCACCTGCGTCACCTTCGCCGACCTTGTCGTAGCGGCGGCGCGCCGTTCGGGCGCAACGCTGCTCGTGCGCGGTTTGCGCGATGGCAGCGATTTCGACTACGAAATGCAGATGGCGGGCATGAACGCGGCGATGGCGCCGGAAATCCAGACCGTCTTTCTACCCGCGTCGCCCGGCGTTCGCCCGATCACCGCCACGTTGGTGCGCCAGATTGCCGGCATGGGCGGGGATGTCGGTGCGTTCGTACCAGCGGCCGTGGCGGCTCGCCTCAAACGAAGATTCGCCGCCGCATCGCGCGGCTGAAACCCGGGAGCGTTCATGATCCGCATTGTCGCCGCCGTCATCGCGCTTGTCTGGGCGCTGCCGGCTCTGGCCCAACCGCTGCCGGCGGGGCTCGATCCCCAGAACACCGTGCTCATGGAAACCAAGTACGGCCGCGTGGTGATCAAGCTGCGGCAGGACCTTGCGCCCCAACACGTCGCGCGCATCAAGCAGCTCGCGCGCGAAAAATACTATGACAACGTGCCGTTCCACCGCGTCATCGCCGGCTTCATGGCGCAAACCGGCGACGGCCAATTTGGCAACGGAACCGGCGGCTCGAAATATGGCAACCTGCCGGCCGAATTCTCCAATGTTCACTACAAGCGCGGCATTGTCGGCATGGCGCGCGCGGCCGATCCGAACTCGGCCAACAGCCAGTTTTTCATCATGTACGGCGAGAACGCCGGCCTCAACGGCAAATACACGGTTGTCGGCGAGGTAGTTTCGGGCATGGAGGCGATCGACAAGATCAAGAAAGGCGCCGAGGCGGCGAACGGCGCCGTCACGGAGCCTGACCGGATCGTGCGCATGCAGGTCGCCGCCGACGCGCGCTAGTGGATCGCGTCTGACATTTGAATCCCGGAGGGGATTCCCAGCGGACTGGAGGCATGCGAGTCTGGCGCATGCGAACTGGAATTTCCATCACTC
>JBGPOB010000133.1:0-9839 GCA_041487815.1 Xanthobacteraceae bacterium
GCGTTGCCAGATCGAACGCCGGCGCCCGCGCCATCAACGTGAGATCGATGACCGGCATGCGGTTGGCGTCGAAGAAGACGCCGGTGGGATCGCCCGCCGCGTCGCGCGCGATCGTCACGCTGTCGCAGGGCGGCTTGCTTGCGCGCGCGACGCCGGCAAGCGCGAGCGCGCGGCTGTTGGCGATGGCGACCGACGGCAGCGACACCCGCCAATAGCCCCATGCCGGCTTGATGTAGACCGGGTTATCCGGCGCCGCCTCGTCAAGATCGTGCCGATTTGGCCATCGATTCTCCTTGATATCGGCGATGTTGGAATCATATTCCGGCGGCGCGCCGAGCGGCATGGTCACGATCCACTCGCCCGGCTTCGCCCGCGCCGCCAATTCCGCGATCCGCTGCTGGATCGCGTCGATCGAGCGCAGACCCGCCATCGCCGGCAGCGCTTCCTTCAGGCCTTCGCGATCCATGTGGGCGTGCGCGTCGATCAGCCCCGGCATGGCGAGGCGGCCACCGAGATCGATGACGCGCGTGCCCGCTCCGACGTAGCGCCGCACCTCGGCGGTCGTTCCCACAGCAACGATGCGGCTGCCGGAGACCGCGACGGCCTGCGCAAGGGCGAAGTGCCGGCCGCACGTGACGATCTTGCCGTTGATCAGGGCCAGGGATGCGGCTTGAGCGTTGTCCGGCATGCAATTCAGTTTCCTGAACTGCTCACTTTACACGCGCCGCGCGGCGACGAAACATGGGACCGAGGAAACAATAAAGGATCAGTCTGATGGCCAGCGCCACCCATATCCACGTCGATCACGTCGGCAGCCTGTTGCGCCCGACGGAATTGCGAGCCGCGCGCGAACGATCTCTTGGCGTACACGACGCAGACCATAACCTGGGCGCCCATAACAACGCCGAATTGAGCGCGATCGAGGACGGTTTCGTGCGCGAAGTCGTCAGACTTCAGGAAGACGCCGGCCTTCCTATCATTACCGATGGAGAGTTCCGCCGCCGCAGTTGGTGGACGGATTTTTATCTCAGCCTGACCGGCATCGGCGTGACCTATAGCGCCAAGACGCCGATGACGATGATCAATGCCAAGGGCGAGATGCGGCCATTCCCCAGCATTGTCGTCCGGGACAAAATAAAATGGCGCGGCAGTGCCATGGTCGGGCCGTTCAAATTCCTCGCGTCAGCAACCCGCAAGGCGGCGAAAGTATCGTTACCGGCGCCGCCGATGATCCATTTTATCCGCAGCAAGAATTTTGTGCCGGCGGTCTATCCGACGCTTGACGAATTCTACAACGACCTGATCGTAGCCTACCGGAAGGAGGTGCGCGCACTCGCCGACGCCGGCTGTAAATATCTCCAGCTCGACGAATGCATGCTGCCGATGCTCTGCGATCCCCGCCACCAGGCCTACGCCCGCGCGCGGGGGGAAGATCCGGCCGCGCTGATCAAGACTTATGCCTGGCTGATCGACCAGGCGATTGCCGGTCGACCGAATGACATGATCATCGGCCTGCATCTCTGTCGCGGCAATCTCAACGCATTCTGGGGCGCGGACGGCGCCTATGATCCCGTCGCCGACGCCATCTTCAACCAGACTAATGTCGACTACTATCTTCTTGAATATGATACGCCGCGCGCGGGCGATTTTTCGGCGCTGCGGCTGGCGCCAAAGGACAAACAAATTCTGCTCGGCCTCGTCTCGACCAAGGATGAACAGCTCGAAGACCGCGACATGCTGATGCGGCGGATCGAGGAAGCCGGAAAATTCGTGGACCTCGCGCGGCTTGGCATCTGCCCGCAGTGCGGATTTTCGACCAATCTATTCGGAACGCAATTCACTATCGACGATGAGCGTCGTAAACTGGAGCTCATTGTCGATGTTGCCGACAGGGTGTGGCATTAAAACAGACAACCAGGGAGGACGTTATGTCGAGGATCGGAACAGGTGTTACTATCGACCGCCGCGACGTGCTGAAGGCCACCGCGGCAACCGCAGGCGCGCTGGCACTGCCAGCAAACCTCATGGCTCAGACAACGCCGCGCAAGGGCGGCACGCTGCGCATCTCGATGCCGTATAACCCGGCTTCGGTCGATCCGATGACAGGGCGCAACCTGCCCGACTTCAACGTGCTTTATGCCGTGTACGATGCGCTGATCGATTTCGAGCCGCTGTCGCTCGAACTCAAGCCCGGCCTTGCCAAGTCGTGGAAGTTCACCGACCCGAAAACGCTGGTGCTCGACCTCGTCACGGGCGTGAAATTTCACGACGGCAGCGACTTCAACGCCGAAGCCGTCAAATTCAATCTCGAACGCTACAAAACCGAGACGCGCTCCAACGTCAAAGCCGACCTCGGCACGATGGACAAGGTCGAGGTCACCGGCTCCAGCCAGGTCACGCTGCGCCTCAACAGGGCCAACGCCGGCCTTCCCGTGATTCTGACTAGCCGCGTCGGCTGCATGGTGTCGCCGAAGTCGGTGCAGGAGAAGGGGCCGAACATCGACCGCAATCCGGTCGGCACCGGGACGTTCAAATTCGTCGAATGGCAGGACAACGCCAGCTTCAAGCTGGTGCGCAATGAAAATTACTGGAAGCCGGGGCTGCCTTATCTCGATGGCATCGATCTCCGCATCGTCAACGAACTTAATACGACGGTGCGTACCATCATCGCCGGCGAAGCCGATGTCGTGCTCAACGTGCAGCCGCCGCAAAAGGTTCTGGCCGAGCGCGCGCCCGGCGTGGTCGTCAAGGTCGGTCCGTCGCTGACCTTCTACGGCGCATTTCTGAACTACGGGCGGCCGCCGCTCGATGACGTGCGCATCCGGCAGGCGATGAACTATGCGATCAATCGCGACGAGATCAACAAGGTCGCGGCGCTCGGACTTGGAGTGCCGAGCAGCGCGATCCTGCCCAAGGAACATTGGGCGCACGACCCGGCGACCGCCAACTACTACGCGTTCGACATCGACAAGGCGAAGAAACTGCTGGCCGACGCCGGCCATCCCAACGGCCTCGACATCGAAGGCTGGGGCTGGTCCGACCAGGTCGCGATGCAGCGCCAGGAGTTGATCGCCACGCAACTCGCCAAGGCAGGAATTCGCGTCAAGTTGACACTGGTCGCGCCTGGGCCGGCGATGAGCAGCTTCATGATCGAGAAAAAGGGCTCGTTCCTGATCAGCCCGACCGGCGGCTATCCCGATCCGACGCAGTTCTACGAAGCGCAGTTCTCGAAGGATGCGCTCCGCAACGCCGCCAAGATCGAGTTGCCCGGCTATCGCGACCTGATCGACGCGACCATGGAGGCGCAGGAGCAAGCCGTGCGCAAGGTCGCATTCGCCAAGCTGCAACGCTTCGTCATCGAACAGGCGATGCAGCTACCGCAATTCCTTTCGCCCAACATCCTGATCTACACGTCGCGCGTGCAGAACTTGCAGGACAACCTGCCAGGCACGCCGAAATTTCACGAGGTATGGCTGCAGGCTGCGGCGTGAGCCTGATGGAGCATTGAGATCTTATGACGTTCTGACGTGGGCCGCCGGCAGCGCGCGCCCGCGGATCATGTCGGAAGCCTTCTCCGCGATCATCATGGTCGGCACATTGATGTTGCCGCCGGTTTCCTCCGGCATCACCGAGGCATCGACCACGCGCAGGCGTTCGACGCCGCGCACGCGCAACTGCTCGTCGACGACCGCATTGGCCCCGACGCCCATGGCGCAGGTGCCGAGCGGGTGTTGGCGGTTGTGTCCCAGGTGCCGGATCTTCGCCTCGATTTCGGCGTCGGTTTTGGCCTCCGCGCTCGGCGTTATTTCTTCGGCGATCAGGCTCCGGTATGGTTCGGTGTGATAGATCGCGCGCGCGATCTTCAACGCGCGGATCATGTCGTCGACGTCCTCGCGCTCGCCGAACAGGTTGAAGAAGATGCGCGGCTTGTCGGCCGGATCGGCGGAGCGCAGCTTGAGCCAGCCGCGCGAGCGCGGATAAAGTGTGCCGACGCGCGCGGTGTAGCTGTGCACCGGCGGCGGAGTGAGGCCGGGGAACCAGAGCTTCGCCTCGTTGGCGACCGCCGAGCAGACCATCTGCACGTCGGGCCGTTCAAGCTGCGGCTGACTGCGAAAAAATATCACGCCCGCAGCACCGTTGCCCGTGAACGCGCCCTTGCGGAACAGATGCCAATTGGCGCCGTGGCGTACCGCGCGGTCGAGGCGAAGCTGGTTGAGGAAGGTGTTTTTGTTGTTGGCCTTGTACACCAACATCATGTTGGGATGCTCGGCGAGATTCCGGCCGACGCCGGCAAGATCGTGCAGCACCGGCACGCCGACGGATTTCAGGTGATCCGCCGGGCCGATGCCGGATAGAAGCAGCACCTGCGGCGAGTTGAAAGCGCCGCCCGACAGGATGACCTCGCGCTCGGCGAACACCTGCCGCTTCTGTCCGCCCTCCACGAACTCGATGCCGACCGCGCGGCCCTTGTCGAGTATAACGCGCGTCGTCAGCGCGCCGGTCTTGACGGTAAGATTGGGCCGCGCCATCGCCGGATGCAGGTAACTGATCGCCGTGCTCTGGCGGATGCCGTTGCCGACGAACAATTCGATCCGGCTGACGCCTTCCGATTCAATACCATTGTAGTCATCGCGCACCGCTAACCCGTAATTCTTTGCCGCCTGCTCCAGCGCTTCGTAGGCCTGCTGCGGGTGATAGGCCTGCGTGACCTTGATCGGCCCCGCGCCGCCATGCTGCTCGCTCTCCCCGCGCCAGCTCGACTCCAGCCGCTTGAAATACGGCAGCACATCGGCGTAGCTCCAACCCGTGAGACCCTGCTGGCGCCACAGGTCGTAGTCGCGGCGATGGCCGCGCGCGAAAATCATGCCGTTGATCGACGACGTGCCGCCGAGCGTCTTGCCGCGGCGCAACGGCAGGCGCTGGCCGTTGATGCCCGGTTCCGGCTCGGTCTCGAAATTCCAGATGTATTTCGGGTGCCACGACATCTGCACGAAAGCGATCGGCATTTTCAGCCAGGGGTGGCTGTCGCGGCGGCCGGCTTCGAGCAGCAACACCTTGGCGTCGCGATCCTCCGACAGGCGATTGGCGAGCACGCAGCCGGCAGAGCCTGCGCCGACGATGATGTAGTCGTAGGATGTCATGATTGTACTTTCGAGATTGCGTCCGGCTTCGCTACACCATCATGGCAAGATCAGCCATGCGCCGCGCGCAAAGGGCTTGCGACACGATCGCGGCAATGGTCCATTCGCGCACCCGCCGACCAAGGAACGCTGCTGGGATCGCTCCGCATGAAGTTCAATTTTTTCCATTCGATGCCCTGGACGCATTATGAGGGAGTGCCGGAGAGCTGGCCAGTCGGCAGCGGCAGTTTCGACGGCGAGCGCGGGCGCATCCTCTACGACGACTACATCCGCTCGATGATCCATGCCGAAGACTGCGACTTCGACTGGATCGCCTGCAACGAGCACCACTACAGCCCGTTCAGCCTGATGCCGAACTGCAACCTGATCGCCGCGATCCTGGCCCACCGCACCCGCCGCGCCAAAGTCGCCGTGCTCGGCAATCTCGTGCCATTGCTCAACCCGGTGCGCGTTGCCGAGGAATACGCCATGCTCGACGTCATGAGCGGCGGGCGGCTGATCGCCGGCTTCATGCGCGGTATCCCGCACGAATACCTCGCCTACAATATCGCGCCGAGCGAGTCGTTCGGGCGCATGCGCGAGGCAACCGAGCTGATCATCAAGGCGTGGACCGAGCCGGAGCCGTTCGGCTGGGAGGGCGAGTATTACCAGTTTCCGTCGATCGCGATCTGGCCAAAGCCCTATCAAAAGCCCTACCCGCAGCTCTTGATGTCGGCGACCAACCCCGAGGCTGCGGCGCTCGCGGCGCGTTACAAGGCGATCATCGGCATGGTGTTCCTGCAGGACCTCGACTGGGGCCGCGACATCACCGAAGGCTACCGCCGGGCGGCGCGCGCCTGCGGCTGGGAAGCCGGGCCGGAGCATTTGCTCGTCGGCGAGCACACCGTGATCGCCGACAGCGACGCGGAAGCGCTCGACATCATGAAGAAGGGCCACGACTATCTGCACCGCGTGCTGATGCGCCCGCAACGCGACGCCCAGCGCATCGTGATCGAGAAGACGCGGTTCTTCGGCGACAACACCAACATGGGCCGGAATTTCCAAAACAAGCTCGCGCTCTTCAAGACGCGCAGCGTCGAAGAATCGATCGAAACCGGCTCGATTCTGTGCGGCAGCCCGGCGACGGTGGTCAAGCAGATGAAGAAAATTCACGCCGCCGTCGGCAACGGCATTTTCTCGCTCAACTTCAAGGTCGGCGACGTTCCCGAGGATACGCTGCGCCACGGCATGGAACTGTTCCGCGACCAGGTGCTGCCGGAAATGCGCGCCATCTAGTCACAAACGAAAGCGAACCGATGCCCCAAACCGAACGCATTCTGGTCACCCACGTCGGCAGCCTGCCGCGGCCGGAGAACCTGCGTGCCTTCCTCACCGCCATGCACGAGGGCCGCGCCAATGACGCCGCGGCGTATCAGGCGTGCCTGACGAAATCCGTCGCCGAGGTGGTGCGCCGGCAGATCGCGACCGGCATCGACATCGTCAACGACGGCGAATTCGGCAAGATCAACTGGTCGATCTACATCCGTGAGCGGCTCGGTGGCGTGACGCGCAAGCCCGACGCCAGGCGCTCGCTCACCCATGTCAAGAGCCGCGACCGCCGACAGTTCGCGGAGTTCTACGCCGAATACGACAAGACGCTGGTGACGCCCTTGAAATACGAAGGCTGGACCGTCACCGGCCCCCTCACCTACCAGCCCGATGCGATCCAACGCGACATCGCCAATCTCAAGGCCGCGTTGCAGGGCACAAACGCGCAGAGCTTCCTGCCGGTGGTGGCGCCGACCAGCGCCATGACCGACATCGCCGACGAATATTACGGCGGCGAAGAAAAATTCCTGTTCGCGATGGCCGACTGCCTGCGCGCCGAATACCGGGCGATCGTCGAAGCCGGTTTCATTTTGCAAGTCGACGACCCGTGGCTGTCCGGCATGCAGGAGCGCATGGTGCCGCCGATGACGAATGCCGAGTATCACAAATGGGCCGAGGTGCGCATCGCCGCGCTCAACCACGCGCTCGAGGGCCTGCCGCCGGAGAAGACGCGCTATCACCTGTGCTGGGGCTCGTGGAACGGCCCGCATACATCCGACACGCCGCTCGCCGACATCGTCGATCTGGTGCTCAAGGTGAACACCGGCGGCTATTCCCTGGAAATGGCCAACCCGCGCCACGCCCACGAATGGAGCCTGTGGAAAAAGTTCAAGCTGCCGCCGGGCAAATATCTGCTGCCGGGACTGGTGTCGCATTCCACCAATATCGTCGAGCACCCGGAACTGGTGGCCGAGCGCATCACGCGCCTCGCCAAAGTCGTCGGCCGCGAGAATGTCGTCGCCTCTACCGACTGCGGCTTCGCGCAGAACGCATTCTTCTCGCGCGTGCATCCTTCAATCGTGTGGGCCAAGCTCGCCGCGCTCGCCGAAGGCGCGCGCATCGCGACCAGGGAATTGTGGGGCAAGAAGGCGGCGTAACGCACTATCGTCGCGGCCACACCTTCTTCCGTCATTGCCGGGCACTCGGGTCCCGCCTTCGGCGGGCCCAAGTGTGAACTTGTCCCGGCCATCCCGACAACGGTCGAACGGCGCCCCTGTAAGCGGGATGCGCGCGACAAGCCCGCGCATGACGACAGAAATTGGAGCGTGGGCTGTCACACTCCAGCGTGACCGATAAGGCCAACTGCACGCTTCGCCCGCGTGGCCGCGCGTGCTATTTCTAGAGCGTCCTCGCAGCCAGGCGGTGAAGCGCATGAGCGAAGTTCGGGTCGGGCCGGCATCGTCGATCGCCGACGGCGAGCGCCGCATCGTCTTTCACGGCGACGTCGAGATCGGCGTGTTCCGTTGGGACGGAAAATTCTACGCCTACGAGAACCTATGCGTGCACCAGGGCGGCCCGGCCTGCGAAGGCCTGATCATGCACAGGGTCGAGGACGTGCTCGCCGCCGACCGCACCTTCGTGCGCCAGACGTTTTCGGAAGCCGAGATCCATTTCGTCTGCCCGTGGCACGGCTATGAATACGACCTCAAGACCGGCGAATGCGTCGGCGACCGCCGCCTCAAGCTGCGCAGCTACAAGGTGATCGAGCGCGGCGGCGACGTTTACGTCGTCACCGGCTGAAGCGGGAGGACACCATCATGGAACTGCCGCTGAGCAACCAGCGCCGCATGCCGGTCGAGGAATTCGACACCCGCATCGTGCTCAAAAACGCGGCCAGGCAGGCGCGCGCGCGCGGCTACCAGAATTTTCCCATCATCGACGTCGACTCGCACCATTTCGAATACGAGCACCTGCCCGAAATCCTCAAATTCGTCGAAGACCCGGTGCTGCGCCAGTTGATCGAAGCCTCGACCATTGCCGGCTACCGCGGCGTCGGCGCCATTCCCGCCGGGCTGGGCTACCAGGACTACGGCGGGCGCGTCATGCGCGAGCCCTTGCGCCGCCTGGAAAAGACCGACGCCAGGCCGCACCGCGACGTCACGCTGACGCGGCGCTGGATGGATTGCCTTGGGGTCGACATCGCCATCCTGTTCCCGACCCCGATGCTGCATCTCGGCATGCATCCGCAGGTCGAGGTCGAGGCGGCGTTGGCCTATGCCTACAACCGCTGGCTGGTCGAAAAAATCCTCGCCGACGAGCCGCGCATCCGCACCATGCTCTACCTGCCGTTCAACGATCCGGCCGCCACCTATCGTTTCGTCAAGGAATTTTCCGGCAAGAAGGGCGTCGTCGGCTTCATGGTGACGTCGAACCGCTACAAGCCGGTGCATCACAACGACTACATGAAGAGCTACGCGTTGATGCAGGAGGCCGGCATGCCGCTGGCCTTCCACGGCGCCTACAACTGGTCCGACCAGTCGCTCATCCTGGTCAACCGTTTCATCTCCGCGCACGCGCTCGGCTTTGTGTGGCACAACCTCGTGCATCTCACCAACTGGGTGATCAACGGCATCCCCGAGCGCTTTCCGAAATTGAAAGTCGTGTGGATCGAGAGCGGGCTGGCGTGGCTGCCGTTCATCATGCAGCGGCTCGACAACGAATACATGATGCGCACCGCCGACGCGCCGGAGCTAAAAAAGCTGCCGAGCCAATACATCACCGACATGTTCTACACCAATCAGCCGATGGAAAAGACCGGCGACATGGATCTGATCAAGACCACGTTCCGCGTCACCAAGGCGGAGACGCAGCTTCTCTATTCTTCCGACTATCCGCACTGGGATTTCGACCTGCCGAGCGTGATCTACGACCTGCCGTTCCTCAGCGAGGCGCAGAAGCGCAACATTCTTGGCGGCAACGCGCTGAAATTTTTCGGCATGGAGCCGCCGAAGAAGAAGCTCGCGCAGATCGACGGCGTTGCGGCGGCCGAAGGCTTTCCGCGCATGCAGGCGGCGGAGTAGCTCGGTCTGTCATTGCGAGAAGCGCGGCTTGTGTGCCGCAGCGCGAAGGACGAAGGCGGAAGCGCGACGAAGCAATCTCCATCAGTTGGCGTGTGTTGGATGAGATTGCTTCGCTGCGCTCGCAATGACAGAGTTTCGTCATGGCCGGGCTTGTCCCGGCCATCCACGCCTTGCTTAACTTAGGCGATGGGCGGGTGCGTCTACATCGTCACCAATCGACGAAACGGAATTCTGTATGTCGGCGTGACGAGTGATTTGCCGCGCCGCGCACATGAGCATCGTCACGGCCTCGTCAATGGATTCACGAAAC
>JBGPOB010000134.1:0-9816 GCA_041487815.1 Xanthobacteraceae bacterium
ACTGGCAGATGGTGGCTTACGGCAATGCCGTACACAGCTTTACCAACTGGAACATTCCACCCAATACGCCCGGGCCCGTCGCTTACAACGAGAAGGCGGACAAGCGCTCGTGGATCGCCATGAAGGACTTCTTCAAGGAAATTTTCGCCTGAGCGCGGAGAGTTTCATTATTCGCCCGGTCGGCGCCGGTGAGCGCGCCGACTGGGAGCCGCTCTGGACGGGCTACCTTGAATTTTACGGAACATCGCAATTCAGCGATGCGATGGACGTGACCTGGGCGCGGCTGCACGATGCGGGCGAGCCGATGTTCGCGCTCGGCGCCTACGCTGATGGACGGCTGATCGGGATTGCGCATTACCTGTTTCACCGCTCGTTCTGGACCGCGCGCGATTATTGCTATTTGCAGGATCTCTTTGTGGCACCGGATGCCCGCGGTCGCGGCGCAGGGCGCGCCTTGATCGCCGCCGTCGAAGAGGTGGCGCAGGCGGCCGGCGCAAGCCGGGTTTACTGGCTGACGAAGGAGGATAACACGGCCGCTCGGGCGCTCTACGATCAAGTGGCGGAGCGCTCGGGTTTCATTCAGTATCGCAAGCTGTTCTAACGTCAGATTCGCGGCGGTTCCCATGATGCCCGCGTTGGCGCCTATGCCGAGGACGCAGGATTTTTTTCTCGGCGTCGAAAAATCGGCGAGCGGGCGCGCGTGGCGCGATCGCCTCGACGAGCGCGGGCGTGCGCTCGCGGCCGCGATCCGGCAGCGCCACGACCTGCCCGACCTGTTGGCTCGCATCATCGCGGGGCGCGGGATCGGGCTCGATGAGATCGATGATTTTCTCGATCCAAGCATCAAGCGGATGATGCCGGACCCCTCGGTGCTCGCGAGCATGGCTGCGGCGGCAATACGCCTCGCTGACGCCGCCATGAAAGGCGAAACGATTGCGATCTTCGGCGACTATGATGTCGATGGCGCGACGGCCACCGCAGTGCTCGCACGCTTTCTGCGTCATTGCGGCATCGAGCCACTGATCCATATTCCGGACCGCATTTTCGAAGGCTACGGCCCCAACGTCGATGCGATCCGCTCGCTTGCCGAGCGCGGCGCGACCCTGCTGATCACCGTCGATTGCGGCACGACGTGTCTGGAGCCGCTGGACGAAGCGAGCAAACTTGGCGTCGACGTGATCGTCATTGATCATCATCAGGCGGACGAGCGTCTGCCCGCAGTTGCGGCGCTGGTCAATCCCAACCGGTTCGACGATCTCTCGGGGCTGGGGCACCTCGCGGCAGTTGGGCTCACGTTCATGGCTGCGGTCGCGACCAATCGTGAGTTGCGCACGCGCGGGTTCTGGACCACCGCGCGGCCGCAGCCCGATCTTCTGGCATTGCTCGATCTGGTCGCGCTCGGGACGGTTGCCGACGTGGTGCCGCTCAAAGGCATCAACCGCGCGTTCGTTGGAAAGGGCTTGGTGGCGTTGCGCCGCCGCGAGCGTCCCGGGCTGACCGCGCTGATGGACGTCGCGCGCATGACCGGCCCGCCGGAGCCCTGGCACCTCGGATTTCTGCTCGGCCCCCGCATCAATGCCGGCGGCCGCATCGGCCGTGCCGACCTTGGTGCTCGCCTGTTGCTGGAGGAAGACCCGACGGAAGCCGCTCGCATCGCGGCCGAGCTCGATCGGCTCAACCGCGAGCGGCAAGCGATCGAGCAGGCCACGCTGGCCGAGGCCGAAGCGGAGGCAATGGCGGCGCTCGGGATGCATGATACCGGCGCTGTCGTCGTCACCGCGGCGGAAGGTTGGCATCCCGGCGTCGTCGGTCTGGTGGCGGCGCGGCTTAAGGAGCGCTATGGCCGGCCCGCGTTCGCCATTGCGCTGGAACCCGGCGAATTCGGCACTGGGTCGGGGCGTTCGATCCCCGGCGTCGATCTTGGCCGGGCGGTACGCGGCGCGGTTTCCGCAGGCTTGCTAGTCAAGGGCGGCGGACATGCCATGGCCGCCGGCATTACGATCAGGAAGAATGCGCTGGCGGAATTCCGCGCGTACCTGGAAGAGCGGCTTGCGACCGCCGTTACCGCCGCGCGCCGCGACGATGCTTTGCTGATCGACGGGGCCGTGTCGGCGGCAGGGGCGAACCTCGACCTGCATCAAATGATCGCGCGCGCAGGCCCGTTCGGCGCCGGCAATTCCGAGCCGGTGCTCGCGTTTCCCGCGCACGTCGTGGCCTACGCCGAGGAAGTCGGGCAGGCTCACGTTCGCATGCGGATCAGGGCCGGTGAGGGGGCGACGCTCAACGCCATTGCGTTTCGCGCGTCAGGGCAAAAGCTCGGAACCACATTGCTTGGCGCGCGCGGTCGGCCGCTGCATTTTGCCGGGTCGCTTGCGGTTGATCGCTGGCAGGGCGCCGAACGCATCCAATTGCGGATCGTCGATGCCGCGGAGCCGGTCTCGTAGACCCGCGCGTCAGCCGTAGCGGAACGCCAACAGATTGTCGAAGGCGCGAAGCTCGCCCAGCACGCGATGCAACAGGTCGTTGTCGCGGGTCTCGATTACTTTCGGAATGAATGCGAGCGACGCCGAGGTGCCATCGATCAACCGGCGGAATTCCGCGTTGCTGCGCACGCTTTCGGGCGCCCGTGCATCGCAGCGCCGCGCCACTTTTTCAACCGCTTCGGCGCGCGTCGATAGTTCCGATGGCATTTCCGTACGCGTCCAATCCGGCGGCGCGTCATCGTAGCCAAGCAACATCGCCATGGTCGCATTGAATTCGAGGACGCAGTCGGCGAGCACTTCAATCCCGCTATCGCGCCGCATTGTGCTGAGCGACACGCGGATCGCCTGAAGCGAATTGCGCGCGAGATCGAAACGCCCCATCTGCAGCATTAAATCGGCGGCGACCGCCCGCATGGGCACATCGATGAGCGTTTCGGTGTAGCGCGGATTTTCGCGCAGGGCGTCCGGTGGCTTGGCGCCGAAGCGTTCGTTGAGTGCACCCCACGATGCGCGCAAGCGTTCGAGCTCAAGCATCGCAAGGTCCAAGTTTTCACTGCGCAAATATCCGAGCGCGACACGGTTGTGCGAGGCCGCATCCTCGACCGCGGCATTGAAGTCGCTAAGATCGTCCGTCAACGCCGGCGTGAAGCTCGCCACGAGGGTACTCAGCACAACGACGGCGATTGCAATGTGCCGCCGGCGAAGCTGTGAATTTGCCATGGCCGTTCACCGGGGTTTGATATCAAACGCACGCTAAGCGTATTATATGCGCACGGAGCACGGCGTTCGAGGCGCACAAGGAACCTTGCGCGGTTTGTGGGCGAAGATGGTGAATGAATTGCGACGGGGATTGCTCGTTGGAGCAGGCGCGGGGGTTGCCGTGCTGCTGGCGGCGGGAATCGCGCGTGTCCATGCGGAACCGGTGCTGACCGATGACGGCTACTACCGTGAAACCTGGTTTATCGAGAGTTTTCTCGAACTCGCCGACGATATCGAGGCAGCGCGCGCCAAGGGCAAGCAGTTCGCCATCATGTGGGAGCTCAAGGGCTGTCCCTATTGCCGGGAAACGCACTTTGCAAATTTCGCGCGGCCGGATATTTCCGAATTTGTCCAGAAAAATTTTGACGTGCTTCAACTCAACGTCATCGGATCGCGCAACGTCACCGACTTCGACGGCGAGGTGTTGTCGGAAAAGGCGCTGGCGGCAAAATACGGCGTGAAATTCACGCCGACGATCCAGTTTTTCAGCGAGCCGCCGACAGTGCTCAAGGCCACGCCGCCGCGCCAGCGCGAGGTCATCCGCATCCCCGGCTATCTCAGGCCCGATGATTTCCTCGACGTTTTTCGCTTCGTGGCGCAGAGAAGGAACGGCTTACGGTCGTTTCGCGAATTTCTCAAAGCGCAACGCAGTTGAAAGATTTTGCTCCGTTTGACGACAACGGCGCTGCTGTTATGCTCATTTATCAATGTACGATTGTAACCTGCTGTTAGACTCGCGATATCTGGCGCAGTCGAGCTGCACCAAAAAGGTACCCGATGATGCACAGGATGACGCGCCGGCAGGCGCTTGCGCTCGGCGCGGGCGCAACGGCGATGATCACGGTTGGCGACGCCCCTCTTGCCTTCGCCACCCCGGCCGATGCCGACGCAGAAATTGCCAAATTCACCGGTGGCAAGCCGCTGACTGCGGGCAAAATCACGATTGATCTTCCCGAGATCGCCGAGAATGGCAACACCGTTCCGCTCTCGATCGTGGTCGACAGCCCGATGACGCCCGACAATTACGTCAGCGACATCCTGGTCGTGGCCGACGGCAATCCGCGGCCGGGGGTTGCTGTCTTCCATCTGACGCCGCTCTCGGGCCGTGCTGCCGCCGCGACACGGATTCGGCTGCAAACGACGGAAAATATCATCGTTGTCGCCAAGACCAGCGACGGAAAATTTCTGACGGAGCGTAAGCAAGTGAAGGTCACTATTGGCGGCTGCGGCGGCTGATCGGACAAGGCGACTGAGGAAATCAAAATGGCCGAAAAACCGCGACTCAAAGTGCCAGCGCAAGCGAAAAAGGGCGAAGTCGTCGAGATCAAGACGCTGCTCGCGCACGGCATGGAAACAGGGCTGCGCAAGGATGCCGGCGGCGCCGTCATTCCGCGCAAGATCATCAACAAATTCAGCTGCGAGTTCAACGGAAAGCCGGTGTTTTCCGCCGACATCGAACCAGCGGTCGCAGCCAATCCATATCTGCAATTTTCGGCGCGCGTGGACGAAAGCGGCACGTTCAAGTTTACCTGGGTCGATGACGACGGCACTGTCACGACCGCCGAGCACGCGATTCTGGTGACCGCGTAACAACATCTGCGCGACAGCGGAATCACGCGACAGCGGAAACAATTGCGATGAATCGAAAATTAGAGCCATCGTTAGGCATGGCGGTAGTGGTGGCTTGCGTATTTGTTATGCTCGCCATTCTGTCGATGGTTTCCGACGCGCCAGCGCAATCAAAGCGGGAAGCTCCCCTTGCGCTCCACGAGGCCGCCGCCGAATTGCCATGGAAGCGTTATCGCGACTGGCCGACGCGCGACATGTCAAAGTTCAACACGCTCGCGAAGCTCGCCTCGCCGCCGGCGCCCAAGGCGCCGCGCAAGCTCGCGGGACCGATTGCCGGCGACGCCGCAGCCGGCCAGAAGCTCGTCGCCGATCGCTCGCGCGGCGGCTCCTGCCTTGCATGTCACTCGATGGGCCCGGCGGGTAATGCCGATCTACCCGGAAATGTCGGACCGGACCTGTCCGAAATCGGCAACGCCGGGCGCGAGGACGAGTGGTTGTTCAACGTTGTGAACGATGCGCGCGTCTACAATCCCGACTCCGTGATGCCGCCGTGGGGCACGCATGGCCTGTTCAACGATCAGGAGATCGGCGACGTCGTGGCCTTTCTCAAGACGTTGAAGTCGCCTGCGAAGTATCGCAGCCCGCTCGACGATCCAAACAAGCGCGCGGCGCCGGTCGAGGCGCGTGACAATCTTGACGACCTCGTCAATCCCGGCCTGTGGGCCGTCGAGCGCGCGCAAGCGTTGTGGAAGGTGAGTGGTCCATCCGGTTCGTCGTGCGCAACCTGCCATGCCGATGCACGCGTGTTTAATTCTTGGGCAGCCCGGATGCCCAGATGGGAGCCGCGCCTCGACAAGGTCCTCAGCGTCGAGGAATTCGTATTTCGCCACACCAAGGCGACGACCGGCGCGACTTGGCTGATGCAGAGCACCGAAAATATCGCCATGTCGGTCTATCTGCACTTCCTCGCCAACGGCCAGCCGATCAGCGTCGACGTGACCAGTCCGGGCGCGAAGGCGGCGTTTGAGCGCGGCAAGGCGCTGACCGCGCGCAAGCTCGGCCAGCTTAATTTTTCCTGTCTCGACTGCCACGATCCGACCCGCGGAGGGCTTAAGTGGATTCGCGGGCAATGGCTTGGCGAGCAGAAGGGGCAGTACGATCACTTTCCGACCTGGCGCACCAGCTTGCAGACGATCTGGGATATCCGCAAACGGTTCCAGTGGTGCCAGGTCAATATTCGCGCCGACGAATTGCCGCCCGACGCCAAAGAATACGGCGATCTTGAGTTGTATCTCGCGTCGGTCAATTCTGGCCTCAAACTCAGCGTGCCGGGTATCAGGCACTAATGCGGTTCCCGCCGCGGTTAACTCGCCGGAGATGATCGGGTCATGTTGACACGCCGCGAACTGCTGCAGACCGGCGCGGCCGCCGCTGCTGCCGCCGCCGGGCTTGGCCCGTTCGGGCGCGCCATTGCGCAGCAGCGGCTGACGCAAGAAGAACTTTTCAAGTTTGACAATTTCGGCAATGTCACGCTTTTGCACATGGCCGATCTGCATGGCCAGCTTGTGCCGGTCTATCTTCGCGAGCCGTCGCAGAACTACGGCGTAGCGGCCATGCGAGATCAGCCGCCGCACATCGTCGCAGCCGCCTTCCTCAAGCGGTTTGGCATCGCCGCGCGCTCGGCAGCAGCCTATGCGCTGAGTCCGCGGGATTTTTCGGCGCTTGCGAAAACTTACGGACGCATGGGCGGACTTGATCGCATGGCGACCGCCGTCAAGGCGGTGCGCACAGAGCGGGGGATGGACCGGGTTCTGTTTCTCGATGGCGGCGACACGTGGCAAGGCTCGCTCGGCGCCAATCGGACGCGCGGCCAGGACGTCGTCGACTGCGTCAAGCTAATGAAACCCGATGCGATGACGGGCCATTGGGAATTCACCTACGGCGAAGCGCGGATGAAGGAGCTCGTCGGCGAACTCGATTATCCGTTTCTGGCCCTCAATGTGCGCGATACCGAATGGCAGGAGCCGGTGTTTCCGGCCTACAAGCTGTTCGACAAGGCCGGGGTCAAGGTCGCAGTGCTCGGCGAGGCGTTCGCCTATACCCCGATCGCCAATCCGCGCTGGATGATCCCGAAGTGGAGCTTCGGCATCCGCGAGGACGACATTCGCGCCAACGTTGCCAAGGCGCGCAAGGAAGGCGCGCAGCTCGTCGTCCTTCTATCGCACAATGGTTTCGACTGCGACCGTAAGCTCGCCACGCGCGTTGACGGTATCGACGTAATTCTCACGGCCCACACCCACGACGCGTTGCCGGAAGCCATCCGGGTTGGCGCCACGCTGTTGATCGCCTCGGGAAGTCACGGAAAGTTCCTCTCGCGACTCGACCTCGATGTTCGCGGCATGGAGGTCAAGGGATTCCGCTACAAATTAATTCCATTGTTTGCCGATGCCATCGCGCCTGACCAGGAAATGGCGGAAGCAGTCGCAAAGGTTCGCGCGCCTTTCGCTGGCGAGCTTGCGCGGGTCGTGGGCCACACTCAATCGCTGCTTTATCGCCGCGGCACCTTCAACGGCACGCTCGATGATCTTATCTGCGACGCCATCATTTCCGATCGCGACGCCGAGATCGCACTGTCGCCGGGATTTCGCTGGGGGTCGTCGTTGCCGCCCGGCGCCGATATCACGATCGAGAACATTCACAACGCCACGGCCATCACCTATCCGCAAGTGTATCGCCAGACGATGTCCGGGGCGCGGCTCAAGGAAATTCTCGAGGACGTTGCCGACAACCTGTTCAACCCGGACCCGTACTATCAGCAGGGCGGCGATATGGTGCGTTGCGGCGGAATTGGCTATCGCATTGATATCGGCAAGCCCGCGGGGCAACGCATCTCCGCGTTGCGCCACCTCAAGACCGCCAAGCCGATCGAAGCCGCAACGGACTATATCGTTGCCGGCTGGGGCAGCGTGACCGAAGGCGTCGAGGGCCCGCCGGCCTGGGACGTGGTCGAACGGCATGTTGCGCGGCTCCAGACCGTTCGCGTCGCCCCGAATGCAAATGTGCAAATTGTCGGAGCCTGACGCGTAATCCCGAAAAATTGCAGGCTTGTCTGAAAGGTTCACACCCAAGATCAATTTGATTGTAGCGTAAGATGATGCGCACGGATTGAAGGGGCTCAATCCACCGGGCTATCGACGGCACGCGGCTAGCGGACCCGAAATCATGGCCAAACTCAACCTTTCGGTCGCCCTCGGCGACTACGACCGTACCCGCCCGCTGATTGGCGGCGCGGTCCAGATCGACGGCGTCGATCCGATTTTTATGACGCTGTCGCCGGAGGAGATATTCTTCCGCGCGTTGCGAACGCTTGATTTCGACGTTTGCGAGCTGTCGTTGTCGAGTTTTGCGGTCAAGACGGCGACGGGCAATAGCCCTTACGTGGGCATTCCGTGCTTTCTGTCGCGCGCGTTCCGCCACACATCGATCTATGTGCGGACCGACCGTATCAAGCAGCCGGGCGATCTGAAGGGCCGCAAGGTTGGCGTACCGGAATATCAGCTCACGGCCAATGTCTGGGCCCGCGCGATTCTTGAAGACGATCACGGCGTCAAGCCGGCCGACATTCACTGGATCAGGGGTGCGATCGAACAGGCTGGCCGGATCGAGAAGATCAGCATCAGCCTGCCGGCAGGCGTGAAGCTCGATAACGCGCCCGAGGGCCGCACGATTTCGGACCTGCTGGACAAGGGCGAGATCGATGGTTTTATCGCGCCGCGCCCGCCAAAGCTCGCGCGAGAAAATCCTAACATTGGCTGGCTGTTCCGCGACCCGGTCGCCGCCGCCAAGGACTACTACCGGCGCACGGGCATCTTTCCGATCATGCACCTCGTCGGCATCCGGCGCACGTTGGTCGACCAGCACCCGTGGCTGCCGGCGGCGGTGATGAAGGCATTCGAGCAATCAAAGGCGATGGCGCTCGCCGCCTTGAGCGACACGTCGGCGCCCAAGGTCACGTTGCCCTTCGTGGAAGAAAGCCTGAAGGCCGCGCGCGAGCTGATGGGCGAGGACTTCTGGTCGTACGGTCTCGAACCGAACCGCAAGCCGCTCGCAACCTTCCTGCGTCATCATCACGCGCAGGGCCTGTCGTCGCGGCTGGTGAAGCCCGAAGAACTGTTCCACCCCTCAACGCATGAGACGTTCAAAGTCTAGCGCATAACCGCGCCGCGCTGTGCGGCCCGGCCCACCAGCGCGTTCGCGCCGATGGCGACCACGAACAGCACGATCAACATGGCGTACATGCGCGGCATGTCAAACAGCGCATAGGCCTGCATGATGAGGTAGCCGACGCCCCGGTTTGACAGCTTGGTTTCGGCCAATAGCGTGCCGATGATCGAAACGCCAAGCCCGAGCCGGACGCCATTGACGATCGGCATGCGCATCGCGGGCAAATGGATCTTGGTCGCCATCTGCCAGGCATTGGCACGAAAGCTTTTGCCGACGCGGATTAGGGTCTCGTCGATTTGACGCATGGCGGCCGCCGTCGATAGCGCGATCGGGAAGAAGCAGGAGATCGCTCCCATTGCGACCTTGGAGCCCGGACCGACGCCGAACCACATGATCATCACGGGAAAAAAGATGATCTTTGGCGTGGGACCGAGATAGTAGAGATAAGGCTCGAACGCCCTGGTCAGCAGACGGCTGCCGCCGAGCACTAATCCTGCGATCAGGCCGGAAATGCCGCCGATGACCATGCCGGTGGCGACTTCGCTCGCGGTGACTCCGAGATGCCAGTAGTATTCGGGGGCCGTGAGCAATGTAAACAGCGCGCGGCCGATAGCGATCAGCGAGGGAACGACGTCGCGATAGAGCAGGCCGGATGTCGCCAGCGCCTCCCAAGCCACGAGAATGGCGACGATGATCGCGATGCGCAGCCGCATAACGCGATTGAGCCAAGTCCTCGGCTCGCGGTCGGTCGTCAGGCGCGCGGTCTCAGCCATCGTTCGAC
>JBGPOB010000135.1:0-9804 GCA_041487815.1 Xanthobacteraceae bacterium
GCCTATATTTCGGCGACCCATCTGCTGCAGCGCATCCATCCGAGCACCTTGGTCGTCAACGATCCCGCGCACGTTCGCAATGCGCCGGAAAAAATGTTTGTGATGGAATTCCCCGACCTTATGCCGCCGACGCTGATCACGCGCGACCTCGCCGAGATCAAGGCCTTTCGCGCCGAGCACGCCGACATAGTCATGAAGCCGCTCTACGGCCATGGCGGCGGCGCCGTGTTTCGTCTCACCCAGGATGATCTCAACTTCGGCTCGCTCTACGATTTGTTTGCGACCAGCTTCCGCGAACCGTGGGTCGTGCAAAGGTTTCTGCCCGCCGTGAAGCACGGCGATAAGCGTATCATTCTGGTCGATGGCGTTTACGCCGGCGCGGTCAATCGCGTGCCGGCGCCCGACGATCTGCGTTCCAATATGGCTCGCGGCGGCGTTGCCAAAGAAACGGAGCTGACGGCGCGCGAACGCGCAGTCTGCGAACGGCTGGGACCGGAATTGCGCAAGCGCGGCCTTCTCTTCACCGGCATCGACGTCATCGACGGCTATCTCACCGAGATCAACGTCACATCGCCGACTGGCATCCGCGCCATCCAGCGGCTGGGCGGGCCCGATATCGCGGCGCTGATTTGGGACAAGATCGAGCGCATGCGATCACGGTAGCGCAGCTGCATACGCACGCTGCCCCGGTAGATTGGAAATTGAGGCGGCCGGTTGCCGCCAACGACGAAGCCAGGCGCAGCCGGGCAATTAGCACGTCCCGCGCCTGCCAGATCAACATCACTTTGCCAGCAGCAGCAGATTGGGCTGCAATGCGATCGATTCGCGCCTGTTTCAGCTCGATTTCCGCAGATTTTACATCAATCATCGAAACCCTCCGGCGATCCGCGAGGGCGCAAATCTTTATTTTGTTCTGCAAATGTTCTTGCGTTTTGTCGACCATTCGGTAGGCTGGCTCAAGGTTGGGGGCGGCCATGGTCCAGCGCGTATCGACAGTGGCGTTCGAGGGCATCGATGCGATTCCCGTCGATGTGCAGGTTCAGGTCGCGCCGGGCATGCCACATTTCCACATGGTCGGGCTGCCGGACAAGGCCGTGTCGGAGGCGCGAGAACGCGTGCGCGCGGCGCTGATCGCCTCGGGGCTCGCACTGCCGTCGCGGCGCATCACGGTGAACCTCGCACCCGCGGATCTGCCAAAGGAGGGCAGCCATTACGATTTGCCGATTGCGCTCGGATTGATGGCGGCAATCGGCGCTGTCCCGCAGGATGCGCTATCCGGCTTTACGGTATTAGGCGAGCTCGGCCTTGACGGTTCGATCGCGGCGGTCGCTGGCGTACTGCCGGCCGCGATCGGCGCCAATGCCCGCGGCGAAGGCCTGATCTGCCCGTCCGCCAGCGGGCCAGAGGCGGCATGGGCCAGCCCTGAAATGGAGATTGTTGCGGCGGCTTCGCTAATCCAGCTTGCCAACCATTTTCGCGGCACGCAGGTGCTTTCGCGGCCGCAGCCGAAGGTGCGCGACAGCGAGGCGTCAGTACTGGACTTGAAGGATATCAAAGGTCAGGAGAGTGCCAAGCGCGCGCTCGAAATTGCTGCGGCAGGCGGCCACAACCTCCTGATGTGCGGCCCGCCCGGATCCGGAAAATCGATGCTTGCGGCAGGCCTGCCTGGCATCCTGCCGCCGCTGTCGCCGGCCGAGCTTCTGGAAGTCTCGATGATTGCCTCCGTCGCCGGCGAGATCGAGGGTGGCGCGCTCACCAACCGACGGCCGTTCCGCGCGCCGCATCACTCCGCCAGCATGCCCGCGCTGGTCGGCGGGGGATTGCGCGCGCGGCCGGGCGAAGTCTCACTTGCGCACAACGGCGTTTTATTTCTCGACGAATTCCCGGAGTTCGAGCCGCGCGTACTCGATGCGCTGCGCCAGCCGCTGGAGATCGGGCAAGTCGCAATCGCGCGCGCCAATCACCGCGTTACCTATCCGGCGCGCTTTATGCTGGTCGCGGCCATGAATCCGTGTCGTTGCGGGCGCGCCGGAGAGCCTGGATATTCCTGCAAGCGCGGACCTAATGTACGCTGCGCCGCTGCCTACCAGGCGCGCCTGTCGGGCCCGCTGCTCGATCGCATCGATCTTGCCATCGACGTGCCGGCGGTGACTGCCGCGGATCTTGTTCTGCCTCCGCCTACCGAAAGCAGCCGCGAAGTCGCTGAGCGTGTAGCGCGTGCACGCACCATTCAGACGCAACGATATACAGCACTGGGAGTACCGGGCGTGCGAACCAATGCGCAGGCGCAAGGCGCGATACTTGAGGACGTTGCAAGGCTCGACATTGCCAGCCTGAAACTCATTCGAGACGCGACCGAGGCGATGCGGCTCACTGCGCGTGGCTATCATCGTGTGCTGCGCGTCGCGCGTACGCTGGCCGACCTTGATGGCGCGCCGGAGATCAGGCGGGTGCACCTCGCAGAAGCGCTGTCGTACCGGATGCATTCAGACGAAACGCGGCAGGCGGCGTAACGCCTGTCCGAGGCTGGAAGCGGCTTTCCGCCCGCAAGCCTGTCAATCAGGCGGCGGCCGGTTTTTTCGGCATTCGCCTGATCTTTCCGCGGCGCCCGACCATTGTTGCATAGGTGCCGATCAGTTGCGGACGACCGATCAGGAACCCCTGTATCTCGTCGCACAATTCCGACTTGAGGAACTCAAGCTGCGTCGTCGTTTCGACGCCTTCGGCGACGACGGGCACGCCGAGGCTGCGGCCAAGCCCAATGACCGCGCGCACGATAGTTGCCGATTGCGCATTGGATTCAAGATTCGAAATGAACGACCGATCGATCTTGAGTTTGTCGAACGGAAACGACTGTAGATTCTGCAGCGACGAGTAGCCGGTGCCAAAATCATCCATCGCGATGTGCAAGCCGAGCGCCTTCAAGCGGCGCAAAATCGACACGACGCGCGCAAAATCCTCGACCAGAACACTTTCGGTAATCTCGATTTCAAGTCTGGCGGCCGCCAAGCCGGTCTCGAGCAGCACGGAGTGTACCAAGCCGACCAGATCGCCGTGCTGGAACTGAGCCGGCGACAAATTGACAGAAATACGCAGCGGCAACGGCCACGATGCCGCCTCGCGGCACGCGGCGCGCAGAACCCACTCGCCTATCTCGATAATAAGTCCGCTCTCTTCCGCCAGAGGAATAAACTTGCCGGGCGCGATCATCCCCTGAGTCGGATGCATCCAACGCAGCAGCGCTTCAAACCCGACCACCTCGCCGTTAATGAGAGCCAGCGGCTGATAGTGCAGTATGAGCTCGTCGCGCACAATTGCGGAACGCAAGTCCTGCGTCAACGCGCGGCGCTCGCGCAATTGCCGATCCATATCGGCCTCGAAGAACCGGAGTGAACCGCGCCCTTCAGCCTTGGCTCGATAGAGCGCGGCATCCGCGTTCGCGAGAAGTGTCGCTGCATCGACGCCATCTCCCGGATAGACCGCTATGCCGATGCTCAACCCGACGTGCAGATGGTGGCCTTGGATATCGAAGGGCTCCGCCGTTGCAGCCAGCAGACACTCACCAAGCCAGTTGGCGCTGGTCGGCAACTTGTCATCCGCAATAATGAAAGAAAATTCGTCACCGCCGGTGCGCGCAAAGAACGCGCCATCAGCGACCGCGGGCAGGCGTTTGGCAACCGCGCGCAGCAGCTCATCGCCGATGCCGTGGCCGTAAACATCGTTGATTTCCTTGAATCGATCGAGGTTGATCGACAATACCGCCAGCTTGCGGTGCGCCTGTTCGCAGCGCTGAAGTGACTCCGCGAGATTTTCGTTGAATGCAACGCGGTTTGGCAGCTCAGTCAGAGGATCATGCAACGCAAGATGGGTCGCGCGCGCCTCGGCCTCTTTCTGCTCGGTGATATCCTGGATGACGAGCAGCAGATATCGCGGGTCGCCTTTTTCGTTGAGAACCGGAACGCGCCGCGAAAGGTGAATTCGCGGACCTCTGCGCGGGGACTGATAGGTGTGCTCGCCGAAAGCCTGTGGGGTGCGCGACTCGAGTACCTGCCGGTCGCGCGCAGTGATGATCTGCGACGGCCGATCTGGAAACAGCTGAGACACGGTCTTTCCAATCATCTGCTCGCGAGAGAATCCGTAGATCTCCTCGCCCGCCCGATTGACCAGAACATAACTGAGGTCGCGCGCATCCTTGACGCTGATGGCGGCAGGCACGTTATCGATCACCATGTCGAGGAATTTCCGCGTGCGTGCAAGTTCGCTTTCGCGGCGATACAGTTCGGTTACGTCCTCGTGAGTTGCAACCCAGCCACCATTGGCAATCGGATGATTGACCATCTTGATAACGCGACCGTCGTCGAGTTCGATGGTCGCATCCGAAATCTTGCCTTCGTTGTGATTCGCCATCCGCTTTGCGACATAATCATCAGGGTCTCCCGAAAAGCTTCCGGCCGCCTTGCGCAATACCAGCAGGTCCCGCAGCGTGCAGCCCGGGCTCACCGAGTCCGGCGGGAACTGATACATTTCGAGATAACGCTGATTGAACAATACCAACCGGGCGTTCGCATCGAACATGCATAGCCCTTGTGTAATGTTGTTGAGCGCGATGCTGAGCTTGGCTTCCTGGGCCTGAATGGCCCGGCGGTTCGCGTCGGTCATGATCGCCAGCAGCGCGAGGAACGACGCCACAGTTCCGGCAAGACCCAAACCTTGCCACCTTGCCGAAAGCGCGACCGCGGTAAGGCTTGCAACAATGACCGCGAGCGCTGCGAGCACGGCGCACGCGCGGCTGTAGTTCCGCATCAGTAAAACGGCCCGAGCGCGCAAGATTTGATATCCTCCGGGCCACCGTGTACGAAATTTGTGCTTTTTTTCGGTTACTTCCCCGGTGCTTACTGTTCTATGTGACAGCCGGCCGAGCAATGTGGTGAAAATTTGCCCAATGCGCGCGCCAATCTAGGGTGCGAGCCGTGTCAACGATTTCTCAACCATCCGGCCGAAACGCGCTCTCCACGAGGTTTGAAAACAAGGAATATCAATAGTCCGGCGCTAGGAGTCGGCGAAAATCCGAACTTGTTGCGCAATTCCTTCCCCGCGCTTCAGCGGCTAGCGCAAGAAATGCGCGCACATCAAGTGATCGCCCATGCGCCACGCCACGTGTATTCGAGGAATTACCAGCGCGCGCACTGCGCTCGGCCGATTTGCGATTTCGGCGACAGTCCGCGTCGCCCTTGCGGTGGTGGCATTAACCACGATTCTCACTTACTTGATTTTTGTGCTGCAAGCCGCCAAGGCAGCAAGCGAGACGATGTTGCTGATCGCAATTGCGACGACCGCGTTGACAGCCGCCGCCTGCGGCGCGCTCGCGCCGCTCGTACGCAGCAATCGTCGACTCCGGCAGGAAATTACTCGACGCGAAGGCCGCATCGAAGCGTTGTCGGATCGCCTGTGGGAATTGCGCGAGGCTGAGGAACGAACCAAAGGCCTGTTGGAAGCGCAAGGTGACGTTATCGTTCGGCGCGGTGGCGACGGCCGGATTGCGTATGTCAACGACGCCTTCTGCGCGTTGGCGGGCCATTCGCGCGACAGCCTCATCGGGAAAACATACACGCTGACGGTGCTCGAACAGGGCGCCACATCAGTGGTCGCAGACGGGACGCGCGCGTTTGACCAAAAGATTGCCACACAAGACGGCCCACGTTGGATTTCTTGGCACGAAGTTTCGATCCGGACTGATGCCGCGTCTGACCAGCAGACCCAGAGCGTCGGACGCGATATCACCGATCGAGTGCGGGCAGAGCGCGTTCTTGCGGAAGCGCGCGACCAGGCCGATGCTGCCAATCGCGCGAAAAGCCGTTTTCTCGCAATCGTATCGCATGAAATTCGCACACCACTTAATGGCATTCTCGGCCTCGCTGACCTTTTGCGCGATACCCGGCTAACGCCTGAACAGGAGAGTTATGTAAAGGCGGTGCGCGCATCGGGCGATGCGCTGTTTTCCCTGATCGAGGAGATTCTCGACTTTTCAAAGATCGAAGCCGGTAAACTCGACCTCAATATCCAGCCGTTTGCACTTGAGGCGTTGGTTGAGTCCGCGGTTGAACTTCTTTCGCCGCGCGCGCAGGCCAAGGCGATCGACATCGCCTCCTATATCGACGACCGATTGCCGCGCATGGTCTTGGGCGATGCCACACGGCTGCGCCAAGTCTTGCTCAATCTCGCCGGCAATGCCGTAAAATTCACCGAGCGCGGCGGCGTTACGCTGATCGTCGAGCCGGGCGCAGCGTCGGATGAAGTGATCATTCAAGTACGCGACACCGGGATTGGTATCGACCCCGGAGCACGCGAGCGAATATTTAGTGAGTTCGTGCAAGGCGACGAGGGCGCAGCGCGAAAATTCGGCGGCACCGGCCTTGGGCTCGCGATCTCCAAGCGTATCGTTGACCATATGGGCGGCCGGCTATGGCTGGAAAGCGTCCCTGGCGCCGGCACTTCCTTTACGCTCAGTGTGACGCTGCCGCGTGCCGAGACTGCCAATATCAATTACGAGGTCGCGGTCTCGGCAGGCTCGAGTGCGCTGATCATCGCAGCTGACGACATCGTGGCGCCGCTGATCGCGCGCCGCCTCACGCGCTGGGGCGTCGAAACCCAAGTTGTTTCGGATCCTCAGCAGGGTCTGAACGAGATCAGCAAGCGGCACTGGGAGACCGTCATCGTCGATTGCAACGTCGGTACTGCGAACGCAATTGCAATTGTGCAACACTGCCCTGCGGCAATAGGCCGACGCATCGTGTTGTTAACACCTCAAGAGCGGAGCGATCTTGCCAAGCTCACCGCTGCGGGATTTTCCGATTATCTGATCAAGCCAGTGCGCGCAGAGTCGCTCGCGGCTCGGTTTGGCGCACAATCGCCCGATCGCGACCCATTCCTGGCGGTGCGTGACGCGGACACAAGTCACACGACAAAGTCACTGGCGATATTGGTGGCGGAGGATAACGAGATCAACGCCTTGCTGGCGCGTGCGTTGCTGGCGCGGCTCGGTCACGCGCCGACAATTGTCGGTGGCGGTGAAGAGGCCGTGGCGGCCTTTCGTGCCGCTCGCGATGCCGGCCGTGCGTTTGATCTCATACTGATGGATGTGCAAATGCCCGGTGTCGACGGGCTTGCTGCGGCGCGTCGCATTCGCGCGCTGGAGTCCACGTCCGAATGCAAGCCAACGCGAATCGTCGCGTTGACGGCAAACGTCAGCGTGGAAGACCGCGAGACCTGCCTGGCGGCCGGTATGAACGGCTTCTTGACCAAACCTCTTGACCGGGAACGGCTGATTGAAGCGTTGAATTTGGTGCCAAAGTCCGCAATTGCGGCCTGATCCAGCGCCGCCGGCCGCTCTGCGATCGTCTTACTCTGCAAATCTCTCGCCTGTCATAAATTTGTGCCCAGCGCATGCTTTTCAAACTACTGGTTGCGAGCGATGATTCGCCGCCCGGCAAAAGTCTGCTTTTCGGCGTTGGTGACCTGATGGATACCGGCGAATGATGCGGGGGTCCGTGCGCGAGACTCAAAACACTCGGCTCTTCGATCGCTTACGCGCGCCGCTGGCCGGTCTGCCGAATTTCATGCCCACCCTGCGTGCCTATGGCGGGTTTTCGCTGCGCGATTCGAGCGTGATCGACGGCGACAGCACCCTCGGCCATATCGGCTCGCTCGAAGTGCGTCTCGCACACAGCGCCGCGGAAGTGCGGCGCGCGCAGCGTTTGCGCTATCGCGTTTTCTACGAAGAATTATCCGCCATCGCCGACGCAAAGACGAAGATTGCGCGGCGCGATATCGACCCCTTTGATGCATTTTGTGAGCATCTGCTCGTTATCGATCACGCCGCGTCGCGCGGCCCAGCACGCAAACCAGCCGTTGTGGGCACGTATCGTCTGCTGCGCCAACCCGTTGCCGAGCGTCGAAGCGGATTCTACAGCGCTAGTGAATTCGATGTCGATGCATTGGTGGCGCGCCATAGCGGCTGTCAGTTTCTTGAACTTGGCCGCTCGTGCGTCCTTGCGCCCTACCGCAACAAACGCACGGTCGAGCTACTTTGGCATGGAATCTGGACCTACGTCCTGCAGCACAAGGTCGATGCAATGATTGGCTGCGCCAGCCTCGAGGGTACCGACCCCGACCGGCTCGCGTTGCCGCTGTCGTTTCTCCATCATTACGTGCGCGCCCCGGAAGCCTGGCGCACCGGCGCACTGCCTCATCGCTACGTTGAGATGAATCGGCTGCGGCGCGGAGCGATCGACCCAAAGGCCGCGCTGCACGCGCTTCCCCCTCTGATCAAAGGCTACCTGCGGCTTGGCGCTACATTCGGCGATGGTGCAGTGATCGACCGCCAATTCGGCACGACCGATGTGCTGGTCGTACTGCCGGTTTCGACCATCAACGCGCGTTATCTTGCGCATTTTGGACCGACGGCCGACCGCCACGCCGCATAATCCCTACAGCCGCCGCAGCGCAACCTCGTCGATCCGGTGGCTTTCGATTTTCTTGAGGATGAGATCCGCGCGCTGCCGTGTCGGCAGAATATTTTCATTCAGGTTCATGAGATTGATTCGCGTCCAGATCGACGTCGCGGTCGCTGCCGCTTCAGCGTCAGTGAGTTTCGAATAGCGGTGGAAATAGGATTTCGGATCGCGGAATGCCGTTTCGCGCAGTGCAAGAAAGCGCTCGACGTACCAAGATTTTAAAATATCCTCATCGGCATCGAGATAAACCGAAAAGTCGAAAAAATCCGAGACGAACGGGATCGCCTTGCCGTCGCGCGGCAATCGTCCGGTCTGCAAGACATTGAGGCCCTCAACGATGAGAATGTCCGGCCGATCGACCTCAACCCAATGATTGGGCATGACATCATAGACAAGATGCGAATAGACGGGCGCGCGTGCGGGACGGCGGCCAGCTTTGACGTCCGAGAGAAAACGTAGCAGTGCCGGTAAATCGTAGCTTTCCGGAAAGCCCTTTTTCTCCATCAGTCCTTCGCGTTCAAGCACGGCGTTGGGAAAAAGAAATCCGTCGGTAGTGACAAGATCGACCTTAGGCACGTTCGGCCAGCGCGCCAACAGCGCCTGCAAAACGCGCGCAGTCGTCGATTTGCCGACCGCAACCGAACCAGCAACGCCAATGATGTAAGGCATCTTGATATCGACGGTGCCGAGAAAATTCTCTTGCGCGCGAAATAGTCGTTGCGTCGCTTCGACATAGAGCGACAACAGACGCGACAGCGGCAGGTAGATTTCCTCGACCTCCTTCATATCCAGGCGATCATGCAGCGAACGTACGCGCGTCACTTCATGGGGCGCCAGCGTCATCGGAGTGTCGGCGCGCAATCTCGCCCACTCCGCGCGCGAAAATACGCGGTAAGGCGACAGTCCGGGGTCCGTCCGCTGTTCCATCGGCGCTGCCTGCTCGCTCGTCAGCCTGTCAACCGCCCTTACGCGCCGTCTTTTCATCGAGGCCGGACATTTGCGTGCGCGCAGCGAGTTCCGCTTCGATGTCGGCGAGCGTCAAATCGCGCGCCTTGAGAACGACAAGCAGATGATAGAGCAGATCCGCCGTTTCCGAGATCATACGCGCGCGATCCTCAACGGTCGCTGCGATCACGGCTTCAACAGCCTCTTCACCGAGCTTTTTGGCGCAATGAACGACGCCGCGGTCAAGCAGCTTGCGCGTATAGGATACGTCAGCGCTGGCGAGCGCTCGCTCGCTAACGCGCCTTTCAAGGTCGTGCAGGGTGAATGTCATGAGTGCTAGATAGCA
>JBGPOB010000136.1:0-9789 GCA_041487815.1 Xanthobacteraceae bacterium
GGCACCGGAAGTATCTATAGTCCCGCGCACGTTGACCGCGGCACCGCCTAAATCCGCAATCGACAGTCGTTCGATTTTCAGTCCGGTGGCGTCGAAGCGAAGATTGGCTTTGGTCGAGGCCGCTTGTACGCCGGCAATCTTCGTTCGCCCGAGATCGACCGCGAGCACGATGTCGCCGGGCCGCTCGAAATTTGAACCGCCGCTGGCCGCGCGAAAGAGACCAATTGCACCGTCGAGATCGAATTCCGCGGCGCTGATGCTCGCATCGAGGCGCGCCCGCCGGTCGGCATTCGAAAATGTGTAATCGAAATTCCCCTGGAACGGCTTGCGGTCGAGTTCGCCCTGACCACGAGCGATCGCCAGGCGATCTCGGCCAAGCGACATCTCCCCGCGCAATCGAAGCGCACCCAATGTCGTGCGCGGCCGATCGGCGCCTTCAACCCATGTCATCAACGCGCCGGGATCCACGGCTTCGAGTTCGAACAGCCCATTGAAATGCGGACTCGTCGGCTCGCCGCCGGTGCGGCCCGCGAGCCTGACCTGGGTGACGCCAGGAGCGCGGAATTCAAGGCTATCGATGCTCCAGGAATTGTCGGCATAACTGATATCGCCGCGCACGGATTGCAGGGTTCCGCCGCCGAGCGTCGCCGTATCGATTCCAAAACCGAGAACAAGCGGGATCGGCGGGCGCCCAACCGCGGCTGCCGCTTCAACAAGTCCGCGCAAGACCGCTAGCGGAAGGCGGTCGGGCGCGGCCGACGTTGCAAACGCGCGATCGATGTCGATCTGGCGCGCGGACAGCACGGTCTCGAGCCTGGCGCCGGCGCCGAAGGCGATCTTGGCGGCGCCCGTCAGACGGATGTTGCGTTCGTCGGGTCCGTATTGCGCTTCGAGCTGCTCGAACAGCGCGTGGCTCGGGTCGACCTTGACCTTTCCCGACAGCTTCCACGGTTCGCTTGCAACAGTTTTGCCGGTGCTGAGCACGGCCCCCGCCGGCCTGACCAGTGCGAATGTGCCCTCAAACCGAGGACTGCGCTCGATCAGCGAAAGATTTCCCTCGGCTTCGATTGTCAGCGGTTGGTCGGCAGGCTCGAGGGTCACGCGAACATGGGCGCTGGAGTCGGCGCCGCGGGCGGTGGCAATGCCATACTTGAACACGCCAGTGTTCGCGGCAAACGCACCCTCGCCCTTGATCGGACCGGCCAACGAGCGCAGCTCTCCAACGAAGGAAACCTTGCTCAACGCGAGACGCGCGCCGCTTGCCAAGTCTTCAAGCAGCAGCTGCCCGTCCGACACCGTCAGCCGATCGACCGATATCCGGTCGAGATCGAAGTTCGAGCCGATAGCGCGCGTCGTCAATTGGCCGGTGCGGCCAAGGCTGACGCTGATTTCTGGCGCGGCGACTTCGAGTGCGGCAGCACGCCACTCGCCCCGGACCAGTGCGCCGAGCGACAACTCCATGCGAACCGATTGCGCGCCGAACGCCGGCGTCGCCCGCGGGCCGACTTCAATGTCGCGCAGTACGATCGACGGCGTCGGCAAAAGCCGCACGTCAATGGCGCCGCCAATGCGCACGGATTGGTCCGCGAAGCGGCTGGCATGTTCTTCGAAAGTCGTGCGGTAGCGATCCCAGTCAACAAAAATCGGACCGATCAGCGCCGCCAACAGCGCGGCGATCAATGCGATACCCAGTCCAAGCAGTGTCGTCTGCAAGAATAATGCTCCGGCGGTCCCAATCCTGCGCGCCTATCCGCTTCACGACCGCGTCTTCGGCAATGATGGAATCCGACCCGACGCGCCGCTGTGCGCCAGTATATCAGTCCCCGCGGTCTTCTAAGTCCTACGCCCGAACAAGGTCGGGCCGCGCGCAAGTCCGACTCGCACCCTCACATGCGCGCCGGTTTGAGGGCCAATTTATGTCAGCGGGCGGGTGGCCCGTCGAGCGCGACGATCTTGCCCGGATTCATGATGTTGGCGGGATCGAGCGCACGCTTGAGCGCGCGCATGACGTCGAGCGCGGCTTCGCCATGCTCGGCCGGCAGGTATTTCATCTTACCCTGGCCGACGCCGTGCTCGCCGGTGCAGGTGCCTTCCATCGCCAGCGCGCGTTCCACCAGCCGCTGCATGAAGGCGTCGGCGCGCGCGACCTCGTCGGCATCGTCCATGTCGATCAGGAGCGACATGTGGAAGTTGCCGTCGCCGACGTGCCCGGCGATCGGCGCAAGCAGGCGGCTGGCGGCGATGTCGCGCTGACTTTCGGTGACGCATTCGGCCAGCCGCGAAATCGGAACGCAGACGTCGGTGGCGATGGCCTGCGTGCCCGGCCGCAGCGCCTTGCAGGCCCAGTAAGCGTCATGGCGTGCCTGCCACAGCCGCGTGCGGTCCTCCGCCCTGGTCGCCCAGTCGAACGGACCGCCGCCGAATTCCTTGGCGATGTCGCCGAAGCGTTCGGACTGCTCGGCGGTGCTGCCCTCGCTGCCGTGGAACTCCACAAACAACATCGGTTGTTCGGGCAAGGTGAGCTTCGAATAGGCGTTACAGGCTTTCACCTGCAATTCGTCGAGCAGTTCGATGCGCGCCACCGGAATGCCGGACTGGATGGTCAAGATGGTGGCGTTGCAGGCGGCCTCGACCGAGGGAAACGGGCACACGCCGGCGGCGATCGATTCCGGGATTCCGGAAAGTTTGAGCGTGATCTCGGTAATGACGCCGAGCGTTCCTTCAGAGCCTATGAACAGATGGGTGAGGTCGTAACCGGATGACGTCTTTTTCGCGCGCCGCGCCGTCGAGATCACTTCGCCGTTGGCGAGGACCGCTTTGAGCGCAAGGACATTGTCCTTCATGGTGCCGTAGCGCACCGCGTTGGTGCCGGACGCGCGCGTCGCCGTCATGCCGCCGAGCGAAGCGTCAGCGCCGGGGTCGATCGGAAAGAACAGGCCCCGGTCGCGCAAATGCTCATTGAGCTGCTTGCGCGTCACGCCGGGCTCGATCACACAGTCGAGATCCTCGGCATGCACCGCCAGGACGCGGTTCATGTCCTTCATGTCAATGCACACGCCGCCGAGCGGTGCATTGACCTGGCCTTCCAGCGAAGTGCCGGTGCCAAACGGGATGATCGGTGTGCCGTGCTTCGCACAGATGCGCACGATCTGCTGCACGTCCTCGCTCGATTGCGCGAACACGACCGCGTCCGGCGGCTCGTTCTTGTGCCAGGTCGTGGTATGGCCGTGCTGCTCGCGCACCGCCTGCGAGGTCACAACACGGTTGCCGAACGCGGCGGTAAGCGCCGCGATCGTGGCATCGATCCTGGCTTGAGCGATCCTTGTCCCCGAGGTTGTGCGCGTTACCGACATGACTTGTTAGTCCGCAACGAAGCCCGACGCCTTGATAATCGGCGCCCACTGCGCCGCGTCGGCCTTCTGGATCGCGCCGAGTTCCTGCGGCGACGTTCCGGTCGGCCTGTAACCTAGACTTTTGTAGCGTTCCTGCACATCCGGAAGCGCGACTATTTCCATAATCGCCTTGCTGAGCCGCGCCACCACGTCAGGCGGCGTCTTCGCCGGCACAAACGTGCCGAACCAGCCCGATCCCTCAATGTCATAGCCGCTTTCCTTGAACGTCGGCACGTCGGGCAACGAGCGCTGCTTGCCGGTGGTCGCGATGATGCGGATTTTGCCGGCGTTGTGCAGCTCGCTCAGGTCGCTCACCGTTGACGACATCATCGGGATTTGCCCACTGAGGAGATCGGGCAGAGCCGGCGCCGTGCCGCGATAGGCGACATGCGTAAGCTCGATCTCCGCGGCCTTTCCGAACAGAATTCCGAAGAAATGCGGCAGCGCCCCCGCACCGGGCGATCCAAACTGTGTCTTGTCCGGGTTCGCCTTCAACCAGGCGACCAGTTCCCGCGGATTTTTCGCCGGAACCGAGGGCCCCACGGCGATTGCAAAATCATAGGAAACGATTTGCGACAACGGCTGCAGGTCCGCGAACGGATCGTAGTCGAGCGACCTGAACGTGAACGGATAAATCGTCACCGCCGCGAACGGCGTATACAAGATCGTTGTCCCGTCCGGCGTTGCATTCTTGACGGCGTTGACGCCAATCCGCCCGCTCGCGCCGGTGCGGTTTTCGACGACGATCGTTTGCTTCAGACTCGTCTGCAACTTGTCGGCAAGCAGTCGGACGACGGCGTCGGGAGGACCGCCGGCGGCAAACGGATAGATGATTTTGATGGTTGCGCCATCCTGCGCCGGACTGGAATGGCCGCCAGTCAGTACGCCCAGTGCGATGGCAAAGACCAGGAATGCCGTGCGGTAATGCTGCATGTCCGCCTCCAGGGTTCACGCAAAGCTTTCGCGATGCGTCATGACGGCCGCGCTGTTCCGTTTTTTGTCACCGTCCTATTCAACGATGGCACGCTCGAATATCGTGTGTTCAGTCCACCACGAAGCCTGACGCCTTGACCACTGGTGCCCATTTCTCCGCATCCGCTTTCTGGATCGCGCCGAGAGCGGCCGGGGTCGTTCCGGTCGGATTGAGGCCGTAGATAAGAAGCTTCGCGCGCACGTCCGGCGCGCGGACCGCGTCCACGATCGCCTTGTTCAGCCGGGCGACCACGTCATCGGGCGTCTTCGCCGGCGCGAACATGGCGTACCAGCTGGTGCCGACGATATCGATGCCGCTTTCCTTGAACGTTGGCACGTCGGGGAGTCCGATCGAACGCTCGACGTCCGAGGTGCCGATGACGCGCAGTTTTCCGGCCTGGTGCAATTCGATGAATTCGCTGGCGGTTGAAGATACGATTGGAATCTGACCGCCCATGAGGTCGGCGATGGCGGGCGTTCCGCCCTTGTACGCGATATGCGTCATTTCCACGCCGGCGGCCTTTCCAAACATCAGTCCGAAAAAGTGCGGCAGCGCGCCCGCGCCGGGGGAGCCAAACTGCGCCTTGTCAGGATTGGCCTTGAGCCAGGCGACGAGTTCCGTCGGTGTTTTTGCCGGCACGTTGGGCCCGACCGCGATGCCGAAATCGAACGTGCAGATCTGCGACAGCGGCCGTAGGTCGGTGAAGGGATCGTAGTCCAGCGAGCGATACACGAACGGATAAATCGTCACCGCGGCAAACGGCGTATAAAGCAGCGTCAATCCGTCGGGTGGCGCATTCTTGACCGCGGAAACGCCAATGCGGCCGGCGCCACCGGTGCGGTTCTCGACCAAGACCGTCTGCTTCAGACTTGTCTGCATCTTGTCAGCGATCAGGCGGATGGTTGCGTCGCCGCTACCCCCGGCTGCGTATGGAAAGATGATGCGGATGGTGCTGCCTTGGGCGCTGGCAACTCCCGCCGAGCCCGCGAGTGCGGCGGCGGCCGTGGAACCGATTACAAATTGACGGCGGTCCATGCTGTCCTCCCCATTGATGTCGTATCTCGGGGCATGCCCGCGTTTCAATTCGGTGCAACTCCGAGATTTGCGCTTCTGGGCGCTTTTATATATGAATATGAATCATGATTCATATTCTGGGTCAAGTCCAGTGGGCCGAGGACACCCCGCCTGACGGCGTTCTTCCGGTCAAACAGCGGCGCGGCGAGCGCACGCGAGACCGGCTGCTCGGCGCAGGTCACCGTTTAATTGCGAAGCGAGATTTCGACTCAATGTCGGTCGCTGAAATTGCGGCGGCGGCGGGCTGTTCGGTAGGCGCCTTCTACCAGCGCTTTCGCGACAAGGATGCGTTCTTCGGTGCGCTGATCGCGCATTACGTCGGCGAGGCCCGGGCGACCACGCTCGCGTTGTTTGCAAATTTCGACGACGATCGCTTGATCGGTGCTCTGGTCCTGGCGACCGCGGAACGCTTTCGCAACCACGCGGGACTCCTTCGGGCTGCGATCCGCAAGCGGATGGAGGACCCGACGGTCTGGGACCCGATCCGTGATCACGGCCATTTCACCGCTGACAGCTTCATCGACTGGCTCGCCGCGCGCCGTGGCCGGAAATCGAGGCCCGATGAAGTCATCGCCACGCGTTTCGCGTTCCAGGTGCTTTACGGAACCCTTAACAACGCCGTCATCAATCAGCCGGGCCCGCTCGATCTCGCGGATGCTGAGTTTGTGGTTCAACTCGAGCGCGCATTCCGCCTCGTGCTCCTGTTTCCCGGAACGCCGCCGGCGATCGACGGATCGTCCGGACCGCTTGCCTACCGGCCGCCGTCTCCGCGGTAGCCGACCCAGAACTCGTCGGCCACGTCGCTCTCGTCCCATACGCCGATCAGGATGCCACGCCGCGCTGCGCGGTTGCGCGAGCCCTTGACCTGCTGCTCCGAACGCGTCACCCGCTGCGACTGGCGCAGGCCCCATTCGGCCAGCGCATCGGCGTAGCGGCGGCGCACGTCGGCATAGGCCGGATCGGCGCCGAGATCGCGCAATTCCTGCGCATCGTTGCGCAGATCGTAAAGCATCGGCCGGAAGCCGATGGCATGGACATATTTCCACTGCTTGTCCGCGATCATGAACAACCGCTGATCGCGCGGCGCCATGTCGAACGCGCCGCCGTATTGGATCGAGTAGTCGTATTCGCTGATGACATAGGTTCGCCAGTCCGCCGGCTTGCGGCCGGAAAGTAAAGGAAACAGCGAGCGGCCTTCCAGCCGGTGCGACTGCTGGGTGCTATCGGCGCCAAACACGTCGAGAAACGTCGGCGCGAGATCGATCGCCTCGACCAGTTCATCGCAGGTGGTGCCGCGCGTCGGGTTCGATGCCTCGGACGGATCGTAGATGATGAGCGGAATTTTCACCGACGGCTCGTGAAACAATTCCTTCTCGCCGAGCCAGTGATCGCCAAGATAATCGCCGTGATCGGAGGTGAACACGATCATCGTATTCTCGAAGTAGCCATTCTGCTCCAGAAAGCGGAACAGCACGCCCATCTGATCGTCGATCTGCTTGATCAAACCCATGTAAACCGGAATGACTTCCTCGCGCACTTCGTCGCGCGAGAAATTTTTGCTGATGAGGTAATCCATGAACGCGCGCACCACCGGATGCGGATTACGTTTCTCTTCTTCCGAGCGCACCACCGGAATGACGTCGGCGGCGCTGTACATATTGTTGTAGGGCGCCGGCGCGATATAGGGCCAATGCGGCTTGATATAGGACAGATGCAAACACCACGGCGTGTCGCCGGCCTCGCGGATGAAGTCGATGCCACGGCGCGTCATATAAGGTGTCTCGGAATCCTCTTCCCTGACCCGCGCCGGCTTGCGCGCGTTCTTCATGGCCCAGCCGGAGGCAAGCGTGTTGCCGTCGCCCTGCGCGGCATTGGCCCAGTCGTGCCACGGGTTGTCGCCGGGATAACCCTTGTCGTTGAGATATTTATTGTAGCGGGGCGGCCGGTCGTGGACATAGCCGCCGTCCGGCCCTCGGCCATGCAATCCGTCGTCGCGCTCATATGGATCAAAACCGCATTCGGACACCCGTACGCCGATGATGGATTTCGGATCGACGCCGAGCCGTTCCATGCCTTCCTTGTCGGCGGTCATGTGGGTCTTGCCGACTAGCGCCGTGCGCACACCGAGCGGGCGATAGTAGTCACCCATAGTCATTTCGCCGATCCGGAGCGGGATGCCATTCCAGTTCGAGCCGTGCGATTGCATGTAGCGCCCGGTATAAAAGCTCATGCGCGAGGGGCCGCAGATCGGCGACTGCACATAGGTGCGCGTGAAGCGCACCCCGCGCCTGGCGAGGCCGTCGATGTTGGGCGTTTGCAGCGTCGGATGCCCGTAGCACGACAGGTAATCCCAGCGCAGCTGGTCGCACATGATGAAGAGGACGTTTTTGGCTTTGCTGGGCACCGGAGGGCGTTTCCATTGATTGACGTTGGGTCGAGGATTGCACGGGAGAGGATTGCACGGGACACGTCTCGCGATCAAACACGCGGCACGCGTAGTAGCACTGTCGCCCTCGTAATTTCGCGGTGCGGGTGCCATCTTATCGATAGTGAGAATCACGGGTACCTATACTTGGCCGATCCCCTGAATCACCTGCAATCCGGGCGTCCACAGTCCGAGCCTGGCGGCATCGCCGCGCGCGCACGCGCCGCGGCTGGCGCGCCCTACCTGCGCGGATTGAATCCCGAGCAGCGCGAGGCGGTCGAGACGCTCGACGGCGCCGTGCTGGTGCTCGCCGGCGCCGGAACCGGCAAGACGCGGGTGCTGACCACAAGGATCGCCCACATATTAAGTCTGGGCCGGGCGCGGCCGTCGGAAATCCTCGCCGTCACCTTCACCAACAAGGCGGCGCGCGAGATGAAGACGCGCGTCGGCGAGATGGTCGGTCAGGTAGTCGAGGGCATGCCGTGGCTCGGCACGTTTCATTCGATCGGGGCGCGCATCCTGCGCCGCCATGCCGAGCTGGTCGGGCTCAAGTCCGACTTCACCATTCTCGACACCGACGACCAGATCCGCCTGCTCAAGCAACTGATCGCGGCCGACAACATCGACGAGAAGCGCTGGCCCGGCCGCGTGCTGGCGCTGATGATCGACGGCTGGAAAAACCGCGGGCTCACCCCCGAGCAGGTTCCCGCCGGCGAAGCCGCCGCCTTCGCCAACGGGCGCGGGCTTGCGCTCTACAAGGCCTATCAGGCGCGGCTGAAAATTCTCAACGCGGCGGATTTTGGCGATTTGCTGATCGAATGCCTGCGGCTATTCCGCGAGCACCCGGAGGTAGCGCGCGAGTATCAGGCGCGCTTCAAGTTCATCCTGGTCGACGAATATCAGGACACCAATGTCGCGCAGTATCTGTGGCTGCGCCTGCTGGCGCAAAGCACAGGCGGCGCGGGTGGAGTGGGTGGAGTGGCACCCACCCACTCGTCATCACCGGGCCGACGCGAAGCGTCGAGTCCCGGTGACCCCGATCAGGTAGGCACGGCGCCCACCAGTCGGGATGGCGCGGCAAACGCAGGCGCACCCTCTCCCACCCGGGCCGCGCTTGCGCGCGCCCGGGTGGGAGAGGGTGCCGAGCGAGCGCTTGCGAGCGAGGCGGGTGAGGGGCCTGTGCGCGAGGAAAGTTCTCACCCCTCACCCGGCTCACCTTCGCTGCGCTTCGGCGAGCCACCCTCTCCCTCAAGGGGAGAGGGTTGGACCGCGCCCGCCGCCAGGCCCCCTCCCTCCGCAACGGGAGAGGGTCGCACCGCGCCCGCGGCGCCGACTGCGCAAGCACCGCAGCGCCCTCCCAAGAACATCTGCTGCGTCGGCGACGACGACCAGTCGATCTACGGCTGGCGCGGCGCGGAAGTCGACAACATCCTGCGCTTCGAGAAGGATTTTCCGGGCGCGAAAGTGATCCGGCTCGAGCGCAACTATCGCTCCACCGGCCACATCCTCGCCGCCGCCTCGCGCCTGATCGCGCACAACGAGGGGCGGCTGGGCAAGACGCTGCGCACCGAGGACGTCGACGGCGAAAAAGTCACCGTCACCTCGGCCTGGGATTCGGAGGAGGAAGCGCGCACGATCGGCGAGGAAATCGAGCAGCTCCAGCGCGGCGGCGAGGACGGCAAGCCCCATTCGCTCGACGAGATCGCCATCCTGGTGCGGGCCTCGTTCCAGATGCGGTCCTTCGAGGACCGCTTCGTCACGTTGGGGCTGAACTACCGCGTCATCGGCGGCCCGCGTTTCTACGAGCGCCAGGAAATCCGCGACGCCCTCGCCTACCTGCGCCTCGTCAACCAGCCGGCCGACGATCTCGCCTTCGAGCGCATCGTCAACGTGCCGAAACGTGGTCTCGGCGACGCCACGCTGAA
>JBGPOB010000137.1:0-9645 GCA_041487815.1 Xanthobacteraceae bacterium
CAGCAATACGAGAAAGCCCATTACATCGGTAATAAAGCCCGGCAGCAACAGCAGAAAACCAGCAATAATATTAACGAAATCGTAGCTGCCGAACGTACCCGCAACGGTCGTAGCGGAGTCAATCGAGGCGCGAAACCGCCGCAATTGAGGCTTGTCCACTCGCCTGAGCATCAGTGCACCAGCAAGCGACGTTAGGACGGTGGCTAACAGGGCGTTTAGGAATCCGACTATGGCGGCCACAAGTACGAACACCGCGATTTTGGCCGCCGGAACGATTATGAAGACAAAAGCTATGCGCCTGACGACGTGCATGTGCCCGATTCATTTGTAGGATTTCCCCGCGCACGGTGTTGGCGCGGCGCGTCGGATCGTCTAGGGTTCCCATTCAAGCTTGCGGCCGGCCATTGGCGGGGCCCAATTTGCCTAAGCCTCTGGATCGGCACGGGCTCGTGACTACATGATAAATATAGAAACTTCCGCCGGGCCCGCCGGGCCGGCATCGTCCTCAGGTTCCGTTCGCGAGCATGCACGACGTGTTTGACATATACACCATCATACTCCTCGCGATCGCCGTGTTCATATTCGTGCGGCTGCGCAGCGTATTGGGTCAGCGCACGGGCCGCGAACGCCCGCCCTACAACCCGTTTGCCGCGCGTGAAACCCGGCCGGCACCTTCCGGCGAGAAGGTCGTCGCTCTGCCGCCCCGCAATAACGATGCTGCCACGAAGCCTGCCGAGGAAACGCCGGCCGCCGACCGCTGGCAAGGGGTTGCTCCGCCCAATTCCGCCGTTGCCAAGGGTCTCGATGCGATTGCGGGCGAGGACAAGAGATTTGAAGCAAAGGATTTCATCGCCGGCGCGCGCAGCGCCTACGAGATGATCGTCACCGCCTATGCCGATGGCGACAGGAAGGTCTTGAAGAATCTGCTCGCGCCAGACGTTTATGATGGTTTTGAGTCCGTGATTCGTGAGCGCGAACGGCGCGGTGAAGTCGCCGAAACACGGTTCGTATCGATCGATGCCGCCGACATCATCGTTGCCGAATTGCGCGGGAAGACCGCGCAAGTAACCGTACGATTTGTCTCGCAACTGGTGTCGGTGACGCGCGACAAGACCGGCGCCGTGATCGACGGCAATCCTGAGAAGGTTACCGATGTCACGGATGTCTGGACTTTTGCGCGCGACGTAACCTCGCGCGACCCCAACTGGAAGCTGGTCGCGACCGAAACCGGCCGCTAGCCCCATGGCGCGGCGTGGCTGCGCGTATTTGCAGTCCGCGATTGCAATGCTGTCGCTCGTGCTATTGGCATCGCTCACCGAAGACGCACGATCAGCACCACGGGCTTCCTCGAAGTCGATGCACCATCGCGCCGCGCGATTTGATCGCGATCTCGGTCGAGCGCCGCGGCCGGAGGTTGGCGGGCCGATTCGTATTCCCGACAGCCAGATTGAACCGCTGTCCTGGAACGACCTGGACGGCTGGGCGCAAGAGGACCATGGCGCCGCGTTTGGCGTATTCCGTTCCAGTTGCCGCTCATTGATTGCGCGCGCGCGCAAAAAAAACGATCCGCGCCCCATGGCGCGCGCGCTGGTTGCGACGTGCCGGCGCGCACTGCTGCTAACGGCGCCGTCGCCGGCGCGCGCGCGGCAATTCCTTGAGGATCAATTCCGGCCGGTCCGCATCAACAAGCTTGGCGATGTTGCCGGCTTTCTGACCGGATATTATGAACCGATTGTGGAAGGCTCGCGGTTTCCAACCCCAATTTATTCGACGCCGGTCTACCGGCGGCCACGCGACCTGGTGGTGCCGGCGACCGCCGTGGCCGGCAATGGCTTTCCGAACGCCGCAAGCGTCATGCGTAAACTGCCCAACGGCACGCTGGTGCCGTATTACGAACGCGGCGAGATCGAGGATGGCGTGTTTGATGGTGAGCGGCTTGAAATCTGCTGGCTGAAGGATCCGATTGATCTGTTTTTCATTCAAATCCAAGGATCCGGGCGCGTACGGCTCGAGGACGGCACCACGCTGCGACTCAATTATGATTCGCACAACGGTTACCCGTATACCGCGGTCGGCCGCATTCTGATCGAGCGCGGCATTGTTCCGCTGGCCGAAATGAGCATGGACCGCATCCGCGAGTGGATGACCAGCAATCCCGCGGATGGCAAGGCGTTGCGCCGCCAAAACAAGTCATACGTTTTTTTGCGTGTTGTGGGATTGTCGGACGACCACGAGCCCGAGGGTGCCCAAGGTGTGTCACTGACGCCGCGCCGGTCGATTGCCGTCGACAAGGCGCTGCACGTCTACGGTACCCCGTTTTTTATCGAGGCCGAATTGCCGATCATCTCGCCACAGCCGGACACCAAATTCCGCCAGTTCATGGTTGCCCAGGACACCGGCTCCGCCATCGTCGGGCCGGCGCGCGCCGACATCTACTACGGCGCTGGCGAAGCCGCCGGCCGCATCGCGGGACGGATTCGGCACCCGGGACGCTTTGCGCTGCTGCTGCCGCGCGAACTTGATCCCGTTGTCGCCGGCGCACATTTTCCGCTGCCGACGCGTCGACCGAAAATCGCATCGGACGTCGGTCTCGCGCAGGAAATCGGATCAGTACCGCTGCCCCGTCCGCGGCCGCCTATCAATTCCAACTTGCGTACACGTGCATGACATCGCCGCGCAAACCGGGCCGCGCACTGAGCGAGGACGAGCGTTCGCTCTGGCAAGGCGTCGCGCGCTCGATCGCGCCGATGCGCGGGCAGCGCAGAGGTTCGCCGCGGCCGGCAGGCGAGATTACTGAGCCGTCGGAATCTCGCGCCAAGCGGGATGGTTCTGCAGGTGTTTCCCCGCGCGCGCGCGCCGGAGCGAAGGGCAGTCCGGCCGTCGAGGCGCTTGACCGCCGCACAAAACGAAAGCTCGCGCGCGGTAACGAGTTGATCGCCGCGCGCCTCGATCTTCACGGGATGACGCAGGCTCAGGCGCATGGCGCACTCGCGCGCTTTCTGCGCCGCGCGCAGGCAAAGGGCGCGCGCTACGTTTTGGTCGTCACCGGCAAGGGTGGGCGCGGTAACGCCGGCGAGCGCGGCGTGCTGCGCCGGATCGTGCCGTTATGGCTGGAGCTGCCGGAATTGCGCGATGTTGTCGTTGGTTTTGATGCTGCAAATATCGGCCACGGCGGCGAGGGTGCGCTTTATGTGCGGCTGCGACGCAGTCAAGCGCGGTAGGTTCCATTGGTTGACGAGGTCTGCTGTCCCGATCCCGCCGACGTTGTGCTGAATTTGACGATCATCGTTGCGATGTCCGTCGTCCGCTGCCCCGTCCGGCGCCACTGCGACGCTCCGAAACACGTGTACGTGGCAATTTTTTCTCGGCGTGTGCCTTGAGCCCATGCCAGGCCTTGCTTCCGAGCATTGCGAGGGTGAGCAGCGTCAGGGTGTCGCTTGAGTGAAGAATTTCGTCGGGAGGCGTGGGTTGTTTGTTGGTTTGGGTGACTGAGGTTGTCGGCCACGGATGGTGCGGTTTGCGCATGTGGCGTCTCCAGTAACTTCCAGGGCTCAGCGCAGATTAGAACAGTCCACCACCTGTAACGAATGGTAGCAATGCGGGTTTGCATGTCAATATTAGTGTGTTGAGGTTTTCGATAATGTTCGGAAATATTTTAACTGTATTAGATTGATTCTTTGGCTGGCGACTTATGCGAACCCAATAGCTTCTATTGTTCTTTGAAATACATGCCGAACGGGCGATATGCGAAACCGTTGCGGTTCTTTGTCACAAAATAAAACGGCTGAGATCGGCGTTCTTGGCGAGATCTTCGACCCGGCTGCGCACGTAGTTGCCGTCGACTTTCACGGTTTCCCCGGACCTGTCGGGGGCCCCAAACGAGACGTCGTCGAGTACGCGTTCCATTACAGTTTGCAGGCGCCGCGCGCCGATATTCTCCACGCTCGCATTGACCAACACGGCAACATCGGCAATCGCATCGATTGCGTCTGCGGAAAAATCGAGCGTTACGCCCTCTGTCGCCATTAACGCCACGTATTGCTTGATCAGCGACGCTTCAGGCTCGGTCAGAATACGTCGGAGGTCGTCACGCGTCAGCGGGTGAAGCTCGACGCGAATGGGCAGACGACCTTGCAGCTCCGGCAGCAAGTCGGATGGTTTCGAAATGTGAAAAGCGCCGGAAGCGATAAACAAAATATGGTCGGTCTTGACCGTGCCATGCTTCGTGGAGACCGTCGTACCCTCGATCAGCGGTAAAAGATCGCGCTGCACGCCCTCACGCGATACGTCGCCGCCGACGCGACCGTCGCGTACGCAGATTTTGTCAATTTCATCAAGGAACACGATGCCGTTGTTCTCGACCGCCTTGATCGCTTCCTGCACGAGTTGATCTTGATCGAGCAGCTTGTCGGATTCCTCGTTGAGCAGGATATCGTGCGATTCCTTGACGGTTACGCGCCGCGATTTTGTTCGTCCGCCCAGCTTGCCGAAGATATCTCCAATCGAAATCGCGCCCATCTGCGCGCCTGGCATACCGGGGATTTCGAACATCGGCGCGGATCCGGACTGCTGAATCTCGATCTCGATTTCCTTGTCGTCGAACTCGCCGGATCGCAATTTCTTCCGGAACATATCCTTGGTTGCAGCGCTGGCGTTGGCGCCGACCAGGGCTTCCACGACGCGTTCTTCGGCCGCCTGATGCGCGCGGGCTGAGACATCCTTGCGCTTGCGTTCCCGCATTTGCGCGATCGCCGCCTCGACCAGATCACGCACGATCTGCTCGACGTCGCGCCCGACATAACCAACTTCGGTGAATTTCGTCGCTTCGACCTTGATGAACGGCGCACCGGCAAGCTTCGCCAAGCGGCGCGAAATCTCCGTTTTGCCAATCCCCGTGGGACCGATCATCAGGATGTTCTTGGGCATCACCTCTTCGCGCAGCTTTTCGTCAAGCTGCAAGCGCCGCCAGCGATTGCGCAATGCGATTGCGACCGCGCGCTTGGCATCGGTTTGGCCGATGATGAAGCGGTCAAGTTCGGAAACGATTTCGCGGGGGGACAAGTCGGTCATGAGTGGTTCTGCAGATGCCTAATTTGGCCGTCCAAGCGCGTCTCAATATGGGGTCCGATCGCCAGCTAATCAATTAGAGCGCATTCGGCGCGGAAATTCGCCCGGTCTCTGAAAGGGAATCGCGCCGGTCATGCCGACAATGTTTCGATCGTGACGTTGCGGTTGGTGTAGACGCAAATGTCGGCCGCTATGTCCATCGATTTCCTGACAATCGCCTCAGCATCGAGCGGTGTGTCAATCAGGGCGCGCGCGGCGGCGAGCGCGTAGTTGCCCCCGGAACCGATCCCCATTACGCCGGCCTCGGGTTCAAGGACATCGCCAGTGCCGGTCAGCACCAGCGAGACATCCTTGTCGGCGACGATCATCATGGCTTCGAGCCGCCTCAGATAGCGGTCGGTGCGCCAGTCCTTGGCGAGTTCGACCGCCGCGCGCATCAATTGGCTGGGATACTGCTCGAGCTTGGCCTCCAGCCGTTCGAACAAGGTGAATGCGTCGGCGGTCGCCCCGGCAAAGCCGCCGATGACGTCGCCCTTGGCAAGCCGGCGCACCTTTTTGGCATTGCCCTTGACGATGGTCTGGCCGATCGAGACCTGGCCGTCACCGCCGATCGCGACGATACCGCCCTTGCGGACGGTCAGGATCGTGGTGCCATGCCAAAGGTCGGGCGAGGAAGGCTGCATTCAGGGTTCCTTATGCCTCTCTCATTTACGAACTGGCGCTAATCAATGCAAATGGCGCGGTAGCGAAGCCCTAAATCCCCTGATAAAACGCCCGCGCCGACATTGGAGCATTTCCAGGCGAAGTGGATACCGGTTCGCCGTCAGAAAATGCGTCAAATTTAGGATTAGAGCGCATTCTGACGCAAAACCGGATTCCACTTTTGCTGAATGCGCTCTAGAAAAGGATGCTTGCCATGCGCAAGGCCAAGGTCAAGCGCAAGACCAAGGAAACCGACATCGAGGTTGCCATCGACCTCGACGGCAAGGGCGCATCGCAGATTGCGACCGGTATTGGCTTTCTCGATCATATGCTTGATCTTTTGGCCCGCCATTCGCGTATCGACATTGTGGTCAATGCCAAAGGCGACCTGCAAATCGACGATCACCACACGGCCGAGGACGTCGGCATCGCGCTCGGTCAGGCTGTGAAGCAGGCGCTCGGCGACATGAAAGGCATCACACGCTATGCCGACGCGCATGTGCCCATGGACGAGGCGCTGACGCGCGTGGCAATCGACATTTCCGGACGCCCGTTCCTCGTGTTCAAGGCCAAATTCGGGCGCCACAAGATTGGTACGTTCGATACCGAGCTGATCAACGAATGGTTCCAGGCCTTTGCCATGAATGCCGGCATTACGCTGCATGTCGAAACGCTCTATGGGTCCAACGACCATCATATTGCCGAATCCTGCTTTAAGGGTCTGGCGCGTGCGCTGCGCACAGCGATTGCCATTGACGCTCGCGCCAAGCGCGAAGTGCCTTCAACCAAAGGCAAGATCGGCGGCTGATCCGCCGCCAATTGAGGATGTTATGGCGGTCTATGCAGTTTTCCAGCCGCCCGATGGCGACGAATTGCCTGCGCACGCCGAACGGATTGCATTCGTGCGCGACGCATTCTCGTGGAACGCGTTCCTGTTCGGGCCTTTTTGGCTGCTGCGCCACCGACTATGGCTGGCGCTGGTGATCTATGTCGCGGTGGTCGCAGCGCTGTCGGCTGCGGCGATATATTGGCGCATTTCTGATGATGTCAGTCTAATTCTTGCGGTGCTGCTGGCGTTGCTGTTCGGTCTGGAGGCTCCAACTTTGCGGCGACGAAGTTTGCAGCGACGCGGCTGGCGCGATCGCGGCATCGTCGTTGCTGATGGGCTGGTTGCCGCAGAGCGGCGCTTTTTCGACGATTGGATCGCCGACGCACGTGCGCCGTTACCAACGATTGTAGCGCAGCCACGGCGCCCGCTGTCCGGGTCCGAGCGCGATATCATCGGCCTGTTTCCCGAACCAGGAGGCCCGCGGTGAGCGTCGCCATCGTCGATTATGGTTCGGGCAATCTGCATTCCGCAGCCAAGGCGTTTGAGCGCGCGGCCCGCGCCAGCGGCCAGGATCAGCCAATACTCGTGACCAGCGATCCCGACACGGTTCGCCGTGCCGATCGTGTTGTGCTGCCGGGCGTTGGCGCTTTTGCCGACTGCCGGCGTGGCCTTGACGCGGTTTCGGGCATGGTCGAGGCACTCGTGGAAACCGTGCGCAAACACGGTCGTCCATTCCTCGGCATCTGCGTCGGCATGCAATTGCTGGCGGAGCGCGGCCGCGAATATACCGTCACCCCGGGGCTTGGCTGGATCGCCGGTGAAGTTGACCGCATTACACCAAAAGATTCGCAGCTGAAGATTCCGCACATGGGTTGGAACACGCTGAATGCGCGCCGGCAGCACGCCCTGCTCGACGGCATTCCTGTCGGGCCCGACGGCCTGCATGCCTATTTCGTGCATAGTTATCAGCTCAACGTCGCCGATCGCGGCGACCTCGTGGCCGAGGCCGACTACGGTGGTGCCGTGACCGCAATCGTCGCACGCGACACAATTGCCGGGACCCAGTTCCATCCCGAGAAAAGTCAGCGCCTTGGGTTGGCGCTGATCGGTAATTTCCTGAAGTGGAAACCGTGATCCTCTTTCCCGCGATCGATCTTAAGGACGGTATGTGCGTGCGCCTCGAGCAAGGCGACATGGCGCGCGCGACCGTATTCCACCGTGACCCGGGTATGCAGGCGCATGCCTTCGAGACGCAAGGCTTCGAGTACTTGCATATCGTCGATCTCGACGGCGCGTTTGCCGGCAAGCCGATGAACCAAGCAGCGGTCGAGCGTATCCTTGAAACGGTTGGCTGCGCGGTGCAGTTGGGCGGCGGCATCCGGGATACCGCGACCGTCGAGGGATGGCTCGAAAAAGGCGTCACGCGCGTCATCATCGGCACCGCCGCGGTCCGCGATCCGCCGTTCGTCAAGCAGGCGGCGCGGGACTTTCCTGGCAGGGTGGCGGTTGGGCTCGATACATGCGATGGCAAGGTTGCGGTCGAAGGCTGGGCCGCCACCTCCGAGCTTACAGCGCTCGAGATCGCGCAACGGTTTGAGGATGTCGGCGTGTCGGCGATCATCCACACCGACATTTCGCGCGACGGCATGCTGCAAGGTCTCAATCTCGACGCGACGATCGCGCTCGCGGACGCGATCTCCATTCCTGTGATTGCATCGGGCGGGCTGGCGTCGATTGACGACGTGAAACGCCTGCTGGAGCCGCGTTGCGCGAGACTCGCAGGCGCCATTGCAGGCCGAGCGCTCTACAATGGGCGGCTCGATGCGGCGCAGGCTTTGCGGCTGATCCGTGCCAGCCGAACGAGCTAGCTGATGTTCACGGTCCGCGTCATCCCCTGTCTCGACGTGAAGAACGGCCGCGTGGTCAAGGGCGTCAACTTCGTCGATCTGCGCGATGCCGGCGATCCCGTTGCGGCAGCGATGGCCTATGACGCGGCCGGCGCCGACGAACTCTGTTTCCTCGACATCACCGCCAGCCACGAGAATCGCGGCATCATGCTCGACGTGGTGCAACGTACGGCGGAAGCTTGTTTCATGCCGCTGACCGTGGGCGGCGGCGTTCGTTCTATCGAGGACATCCGCGCGCTGCTGAAGTCAGGCGCGGACAAGGTATCGATCAACACCGCGGCTGTAAAAAACCGGGATTTTGTCAGGCAGTCGGCGGAGAAGTTTGGCGACCAGTGCATCGTCGTCGCAATTGATGCCAAGAAAGTCTCCAAACCTGGTGTGCCCGACCGCTGGGAAATATTCACGCACGGCGGCCGCAACCCGACCGGCATTGACGCCATTTCATACGCGCGTGAGGTTGTTGCGCTCGGCGCCGGCGAAATCCTGCTCACCTCGATGGATCGCGACGGAACCAAGCTTGGCTTCGATATCCCGCTCACGCGGGCGGTCGCCGATGCGGTTCCGGTGCCGGTCATCGCCTCCGGCGGCGTCGGCAATCTCGATCATCTGGTCGAAGGCATCCGCGACGGTCACGCCACCGCGGTGCTTGCCGCGTCGATCTTCCATTTCGGCACCTACTCCATCGGTGAGGCCAAGCGGCACATGGCGCGCGCCGGGCTGCCGATGAGGCTCGACGGCTGATGCCCTCTCCCCGGGCGCGGGCGAAGGTGCTATCTAGCACTCATGACATTCACCCTGCACGACCTTGAAAGGCGCGTTAGCGAGCGAGCGCTCGCCAGCGCTGACGTATCCTACACGCGCAAGCTGCTTGACCGCGGCGTCGTTCATTGCGCAAAAAAGCTCGGTGAAGAGGCTGTTGAAGCCGTAATCGCGGCGACCGTTGAGGATCGCGCGCGTATGATCTCGGAAACGGCGGATTTGCTCTATCATCTGCTTGTCGTTCTCAAGGCGCGCGATTTAACGCTCGCCGACATCGAAGCCGAACTCGCTGCGCGCACGCAAAAGTCCGGCCTCGATGAAAAGACGGCGCGTAAGGGCGGTTGACAGGCTGACGAGCGAGCAGGCAGCGCCGATGGAACA
>JBGPOB010000138.1:0-9283 GCA_041487815.1 Xanthobacteraceae bacterium
GGCGGCCGAATTGACACCCCAGGGCATACCGCATCATAGTTGTTCTAATTCAGGCGCGCCCCAATGCTTGTGCAAATATCCCGGGCAGAGCCGGAGCGTATTGGGGGAATGCGATGGATCGAATCCCGCGGACAGACCAGTTGCGAGAGGCGAGTAATCCTCTCTTCAACGATCGCAAGTTGCGGCTCGGCACATTCTCCACAAATCTGAGCGGCGGTTGCGCAATCTCAAGTATCGAGGGCGTATTGAAGGCAGATTGGGCAAGTACTCTCACACTTGCAAAACTTGCCGACGAAATGGAGTTCGAGGCGCTGGTGCCGGTCGGGCGCTGGAAGGGCTTCGGAGGGGTGACCAATTTCAATGGAGCAGGATTTGAATCATTCTCTTGGGCTGCTGGGATTGGCGCAGCGACTAAGTATTCGGGTGTGTTTGCGACATCTCATGTGCCGACAATCCACCCGGTCATGGCGGCCAAGCAGGCAACAACCATCGATCATATCACTGAGGGGCGCTTCAGCTTGAATATCGTCACTGGTTGGTACCAGCCCGAGATCGAGATGTTCGGCGAGCCACAGATGGAACATGACCAACGTTATGACCGCGCGGTGGAATGGCTTGAAGTAATTAAGCGGCTATGGACGGAAGAGGAGGAGTTCGACTACCAAGGAAAATTTTACAAGGTCGCAAAGGGTTGGCTTAAGCCCAAGCCGATCCAAAAGCCCTATCCAGTGATCATGAACGCCGGGGGATCCGAAAAAGGACGTCATTTCGCGGCAAGATATTGCGATGTTGCTTTCCTCAATCTTGGCTCAAGCGATATTGACTACATTAAAGCGCAAATTGACACCTACAAAAAATTGGCACGAGAAGAATACGGCCGCGAACTTCAGGTCTGGAGCCACGCTTACATCGTTCAGGGCGAAACGGAAGCGGACGCAAAATCCTTTTTCAACTACTACGTTCATGAAAAGGGAGATTGGCAGGCAGCTCACAACTTGTTGAACATGTTGGGCCTCAATTCCAAAGGTATCCCTCCGGAAAAACTCCAAGAGTTAAAGGTCCATTTCGTGGCCGGCTGGGGCGGTTATCCTCTCGTCGGGACAAAGGAACAGATTGTCGACGAGCTCGCGAAACTCGCTCGAGCGGGCTTCGACGGAGTTATCCTATCCTGGGCACGTTACATCGAGGAAATGCGTCAATTTCAGACTGAAACTTTGCCCTTACTGCAGCAGGCCGGCCTGCGCTAGTGGATCGCAGCAGTTCGTCAACACTACCGAATGGCGGAAATCACGAGAGAACTGCACAGTGACCTCGGCGGATCAGACGCCAAGCCAAGCTTGGCGCATGTCGGCTGCCTGCTGAAGCGCGGACCCGGTCCCGGACCAGCGCACCCGACCCTTACCGAGGATGACGATGTAATCGGCGAGGTCCATCGCCAATGCAAAATTCTGCTCTACGAGCACCATTGTCATGCCTTCGGCCTTGAGATCGCGAAGAATGGCTTTGATTTGCTGCACGATCAACGGCGCAAGCCCCTCGCTTGGCTCATCGAGAAGCAATAGTCGCGGATGCCCGACAAGCGCCCGAGCGATCGCCAACATCTGCTGCTCACCGCCGGACAGCTGCATTCCGCCGACCTTGCGGCGCTCTGCGAGCACGGGAAACGTCTTGGACACGCGGGCGAGCGACCAGTTTGAGCGCGAACCTGCATCCCTTGCGGCAATTGCTAGATTTTCCTCGACCGTCAGCGAAGGGAAGATCGCGCGCGTCTCCTGAACAAAGCCGATACCGGTTCGTGCGATTGCATAGGTGCTCAGCCTGTCGATGCGACGGCCGTCGAAGATAACTCGTGCGCTCCGCGGCTCCACCATCCGCATGATCGAACGGAGTGTTGTGGTTTTGCCCGCACCGTTGCGACCCAGCAGCGCCACCACTTGGCCCTGTGGGACGCTGAAGCCGACACCTTGCAGGATGTGGCTGTCACCGAAATATGTGTGAAGTTCTTCAACCAATAGAAGCGGGGAGGTCATGGCCGTACCACAGCATCGGCTCCGGCGAACCCGCCCTGACCTAGATAGCGCTCGCGCACGATGCTAGACGCTTGGATCTCGGCCGGGGTTCCCTGTTCGAGGACCCGGCCGTAATCGAGAACGATAATCCGGTCCGCGAAGCTGAGGACGATATCCATATCGTGCTCGATGACGATGACGGTGAGGGCACGCGGCAGTGCATTGATCAAGTCGTGCATCCGTCGGGTTTCCTCGTAGCTCATCCCCGATGTCGGCTCATCGAGCAACAGCACCGTCGGTTCGCAAGCGAGCGCAAGTCCAACTTCAAGCTGGCGTTGACTGCCGTAGCTCATGTGACGTGCCGGTCGATCGAGTTCATCCAAAAGGCCCACTTTGGCGGCAACATTGTCCGCGCAAGCGTGCGCGCTGTGGAAACCTCGAAATGATCGCCAGAACGTCGGCATCAAGCCAGCTTTGATTCCGCAAGCTATGCCTAGATTTTCGCGAACCGTCAGCTCAGGAAACAGGTTATTCCGTTGAAAGCTTCGCGCAATTCCAATTTGCGCGCGTTCTTCCTGGGAATGTGACGTAATGTCCACATCGTTGAGCAATATCTTTCCATAATTAGGCCTTAGTGAACCCGACAACAGATTGAACAAGGTCGTCTTGCCGGCACCATTCGGGCCAATCATCGCATATCGGATTCCGGATTCGAACCGCAAGCTGACGTCCTGCGTCGCCGTCAACGCGCCAAACGATTTACGAAGGTTCTGAGTTTCGAGAACGCTCACACCTCGTCCTCGGATTCCGGGTGGTGCTCGAGCTTACTCTTTGCAGAAAGTCGCTGTTGAATCTGCATCACCGCGCCGACGATTCCGTTCGGCATAAACAGGGCAACGCCAATGAATACCAATCCGAGCCAAAGATACCAATAGCCGAACAGTGACGAGAGCGTGTGCTTGAGTACGATGAGGAGTGTTGCACCGATGATGGGTCCGATCAGCGTCCCAATTCCGCCCGTCACCACTGCGATCAGCACATCTCCCGATACGAACCAGTTGCCGACGTCAGGCGAGATGAAATTGGCGTGTTGAGCCATCAACGAACCGGCGAAAGCGGCAATCGTTCCGGATCCGACGTAGGCCGCCATTCGGTAGTTGAACACGTTGCCGCCGAGCGCGCGCACGCGACCGGGATTCTGGCGAATTGCCGACAGCATTCGGCCAAACGGCGAGCCAAGCACGATCTCCAGCCCCACCCAGATTACCGCACAGACGATCATCGTTACGGTCGCGAATGCGCCCGCGCTTTTCATATCGATACCGATCGGGGACAGATCCACCCGCGGCACCCCGCCCATGCCGTCGCCGCCATTGAACATCGGATTGCGAAACGCCCAGGCATAGAACATCAACGACAAGGCGAGCGTCACCATGATGAAGAAGACGCCACTGGTGCGCAGGACGAAGAGGCCCGCAATCGCCGCGATCAACGCGCCGGCCACGATAGCCGCTAGCATCGCGGCGCCGGGCGGCCAGCCCGCCAGGACGGTCAAGCCGCCGAAGATATACGCGCCGATACCGAAGAAGCCGGCATGGCCGAACGAAACGAGGCCACAGAGGGCGAGCAAATCAAGACTCATTGCGAAGATCGCAAAGATTGCGATCTCAGCCATCAGTTCGCGTCCGAATGCGCCGACCAGGAAATAACTTACGATCGCGGATACGGCCATCGCGACCGCGATCGCACGGCGCCAAAGATCGGTCCCAGTCATCCTGGCGTGTCAAACGCGGAACCGCCCTGCCGGCAGCAAGCCGTGCGGGCGGAATACGAGTACAACGGCCATCACCGTATAGATCATCATCATGGCAAACTGCGGCAGCAGAATCTTGCCAAACGTGTCCGCGAAGGCGATCAGCAGTGAACCGACGATTGCCCCCTTAAGGCTGCCAGGCCCGCCGACGACGACGACGATCAACACCAGTATGATGATCGAAATGTCCATTCCGGGATAGACACCAAAAATTGGGGCGGCGGCAACACCGGCGACCCCCGCCAGATATGCGCCGAGCGCGAACACAAAAGTGAAGACCAACCCAATATTTATGCCGAGCGTCTCGACCGTCGCCCGGTCGTCAACGCCTGCTCGCACGACCGCGCCCACCCGAGTACGCTCTAGCCCTAGATAAAGTGCAATCTGAACAAAGAGGCCGAGAGCAATTATGAAAAGCCGGTAGGCCGGGTATTCAAAGCCAAAGAAGTTGACGGTGTGGCTCAATATTATCGGCTGCGGGACGCTGTTGGGAGCGTCTCCAAAAAGCATTCGCACGCAGTCACCGCCGACATAAATAACGCCGACCGTCAGGAGAACCTGAACAAGGTGACCCTTGGTCACAGCCCGACGCAGCACACCGAAATAGAGCAGCAGCCCGATGGCCGTGCTTATGAGTGGAGCCACTAACAAACAGAGCCAGAAGGATCCGCCCCGCTGTGCAATACTCAGGGCGGCGTAGGCCGAGAACATGTAAATCGTACCGTGGGCCAAGTTTAGGTAATCCATGAGCCCAAAGGTCACCGACAGGCCGATCGCGAGCAGGAACAACAGCATCGCCAATTGCAGCGAATTCAAAAGTTGCTCAGCCAATAAACCTGGATCGAGGAGCATGGATGGAAGAGCCGGCGCGCGGAATGCCGCCCTTAATACGGTAGCGGCATTCGCCGCTCAAATAGAAACGGCGTTCGGCGTGTCATCGGCAACATCACCGGCTAGCCGGCTGGCTTCATCTCACAGGCACTCGCATCCTGGGCGACCTGGGGGATCGTGTCCAAGAGCTTGAATTGGGTCTTGCCGCTCTCCTTGACGGTCTGGACGATATAAATGTTCTGGATGACGTGGTTCGTCTTCGGATCGATCTTCATGGGACCTCGAGGACCGGTTAACGACACCTGCCCGAACGCTTTTGCCAGCGCCACTTTGTCGTCCGTTCGTCCATTCACCGCCTGCAGCCCGGCAAGGATAAACCGCATTGAATCGTATGCCATAACAGCGAACTCGGACCCGGGCGTGCCATAAGCCTCTTGGTATGCCGTCTGAAACGCCTTGTTCGCCGCGCTGTCGAGCTCCGGGATGTAGTTCAGCGACGTGATTGAACCGACCACTTCATCGCCGATTGCCTGCCAGAGCGCTGGCGACGTGGTACCGAGCGTATTCACCATCTGAATTTTGTCCTTCAGTCCGAACGACGCGTATTGCTTGAAAAAGAGGATCGCCTCCGCACCATAGTAGATCGCATAAATTGCGTCGGGATTTGCCGCGCGCGCTTGGCTCAGATACGGACCGAAGTCTTTGGTCTGGAAAAAGGGAGAGAACGCTTCGCCGACAATCTGCCCGCCGGCAGCCTCGAACTGTTTGCGAAATGATCGGCCGAGTTCTCGCGGAGTCACGAAATCGGCGCCGAGAATAAAGATACGCTTGATCCCGCGCTTCACCAACCAAGGTCCGAACGGGTCAGCAACCTGACTGTTCGCAAACGACAGTCGAAATACCCATGGACTGCATTTTTCGCCGGTCAAAGCGTCGGCAGCGGCATTGGTGATAACAACCGGCAGCTTGCTGCTGCTCGTCAACTGGGTGACGGCCAATGCAACGCCCGAATTGAAGAAGCCTGTCATCAGGTCGACTTGGTCGCTTGAAATCAGCTTGCGTGCCTTCTGCAAGCCAACATTAGGATTCGATGCATCGTCCTCATGGATAAGTTCCACGGGTCGATCTCCTACCTTTCCACCAGCTTGTTTTAACGCAAGTTGCAGTCCGTCCATTTGCTGTTTGCCCTGCAGTACATCGGGGCCCGTCGTCGGGAGTACAACGCCGACCTTGATCGGATCGGCAGCAAATGATGCAGATGAAAGAGGAAATGATGCCGACGAAAGAATAAGCCCAAGCAAGATGCCCTTACCCAAGCGATGGAGATTCATTATTCCCTCCCTGAAATTAAAGCGTCGCGCCGCCTTTAAGATGGCGAGTGATAGGTCGTAAGAATTCAACTCGATTGTGGGATATCACGTCTATGGCGTCAATGATGGCCTTGTCACGTCGTTGGGCTTTCGGGCGGCGACGATTGCGCCGTAGAGTTGAAATGACCAACATCTGCATGCAGGAGGAGTCTCTGCCGTCGCATGTCTTTTGGACACGCGGCTGACAGTTGCAGCTCCGCGTTCAGCGATCGACGGCCGCCATCCATCGGTCGGATACATCCATCATTTCGATTGCGGCTCACAGTACGCCGCAGAGTCACGTCGCGATCTTATGGCCGCTCACGGTCTGTGGGGCTAGATGGGACGGTGAGGCAATCCTTACAAAGACGCCAAAGCTGAGCGCTTTATGACAACGGTGATGGTTGAAGGCGTTCATCTCTGGGATTATCGGGCGCCCGCCGCCGTCGTCGCCGAACTTCCGCATTCCAACAAGGCGCTGAATCCGACCGGCGTCCATGGGTCGGTCACCCGATGGGCGGCTGGATTGCTCTCCAAGTGGCGGTTCACTCAACGGAGCGCAGGAAAACGCATACCGTCAAAAGTTTTGGCGGCTTGCCTTCGCCGGGTCGTGCCGCATCGAATGTGGGGATCGCGTCTCTTATCGACCGGGCAGGGCAGGCGAACGCAGGTGCGAAAAATCGCACTGAGCATTCATCTTCCACTGTGATCCCACGCGCCGACGTTCCGCGCACGGAGGTCTTCTTCGCCGACACGGCCGACGAGGTTGGCCTCTATGGCGCAAAATCAATGGGCGAGAGCCCATACAATTCCGTTGCCGCCGCCGTGGGGAATGCGCTTGCCGATGCGACCGGATTGCGTTTCAAGACGCTGCCGTTCAAGGCCGATCGCATCTGGCAAGAGCTTGCGCAGGAACTGAATAGAGCTTGGGGCCGGTCTGAAATGAATTCGGGGCGCGATCCGGTCCCGGCAGCCTGACGGTCGGGCATGAAGTAAGCGCCGCCGCATCACTTCTCCCGCGGCACCAGCGAATAGCGCGCGTCGGCCGCGAGACATTCGGCCTCCGGCAGACCGAGTTCGCGCCGTACGATGTTGGTGCCGCGCACCAGCGACACCATCTTGTAATAGGCATGGCGGCGGCTCATGCCTTCGCGGCCCATGCCGCAGTCCGACGACAGCACCAGCCGTTCGACCGGAATATATTTGAGCGCGCGGCGAATGTGATCGGCGATCTCTTCGGGCCGCTCGACCTGCAACGTGTGATGATCGATCACGCCGATGGCGATCTTCTTGTCGGTGATTTCCTTGCCGAAGGCTTCGAGGTCCATGCCGCCCGCGCTGCATGACTCAAATGTAATAACGTCGGCGTCGACCTTGTTGAGCAGATCGAGCGCCGACTTGTAGCTCTGCACTTGCGGAAACATGCGCTGTTGCGACGGGTTGCCCCAGCAGGTATGGCACCACACCTCGGTCTTGGCACGCAGGCCTTTGACCGTGCGGTTGTAGACTTCGAGGCTGAATTGCGGATTGATCACCTCGTCGACGATGTTGCGCACCGCCAGAAGATGGATTTGCGGTTCCTCGAACTGGATCACCGGGCAGCCGGCGTCGGCCAGTTCATGCAGTTCCTCGTTCAACGCATCGGCGATGGCGAGAATGCGGTCGCGGATCGACTTGTAATGGCGGTCCGTCACCGCGAAGGCGACAAGTTCCGGTCCGATCGTGCCAAACTTGACCGGCTTCTTGGTCATGCGTTGGGCGGCCTTCCACATCGCGGCATATTGCAGATCGCCACGGCCGACCGGCCCGACGATGCCCGACATCACGCGCGCTTCCAGGTAGTCGTGCAGGATATGGCCGGGCGGAAACAGCAAGCCGCCTTTGCCCGCGAGCGTCGGCTTCGGATCGGAGTTGAAGCCGCTCATGTGCCGCGTCGGGTAGTTGGTCCAGCTCTGGCCGCCGACATCGTTATCAAAGTGGGCGTCGCCATCGGTGACAATGTCGAGACCGGCCATCTCCTGCTCGCGAAGATAGACCGAGACCGCGTCGATGTATTGTTCGCGATAGGTTGAATCGACCATCGCAAACATGAACGAGCGCGAGCCGAGATTCTCGGTGAACCAGTTTGGGCGCGGCAGCGACCCGGTGATGGTGGTGGGAAGCTTGATATCCTTGGTGACGCGAAGCATGGCGGGACGTCTCTCCTGATCTGTTTTTTGGGCGTGGCGGCAAGTCGCGCTACCGTACCATCAACATCGCCGCCCGGAAACCGTTGGGCAGGACTGTAATCGTTTGCTCCATGCTAGGTCGTGCCTCTACAATGACTGCCGAGCGGACGGCCGGGGACGCCGCCCCAAAATGAAGGCGTGACACGGGAGGGGATAATGGCCATTTCCGCAAGTGCCAGCGATCAACGTGTAATTCGCGATCTCATCGAAAACTGGGCGATCTGGCGCGACGCCCTAATGTGGGATCGCTTTCGCACCGTCTGGCACAAGGATGGGCGGATGATGGCGACCTGGTTCCAGGGCACCGGGGACGAATTCATCGAAGCTAACAAGCAGGGCTATAAGAAGGGCATCATCATCCTGCATTTCCTCGGTGGCACCTCGATCGACATCAAGGGCAAGCGGGCGATCGTCCAGACCAAAATGACGATCGCGCAGCGCGCTCCGATGGAGGGCGTCGAATGCGACGTGGTCTGTACCGGACGGTTCTACGATTTTCTGGAAAAGCGCCGTGGCAAGTGGGGCATGCTGCTGCGCCAGCCGATCTACGAGCGGGACCGAGTCAGCCCCGTTGATCCGACGGCCGCGCCCAAGCTCGACAAGGCCCTGTTGGAACGCTTTCCCGTTGGTTATCGCCACCTCGCCTACCTGCAAGTGCAGGCCGGTTACAAGGTAAAGCCCAACATGCCGGGCATCGATGGGCCGGTCGTAGCGTTGCTCTACTCACGCGGCGCGGAATGGCTCAAGGGCAAGAAACTCAACACCGACTGGGTCACGCACGGGCTCTGACAACCGACGTCAATCGTTCACATTGTCGGCGTTAGTCGCCCTGCGCACGCGCCCGCGCCCGCGCCGCGGCCGTGCGTGCCGCCACGCGGTCGAGCACGGCGATCATGTCCTCGACCTCGGCGCGCTCGTACCCTTGCGTGATGAACACGATCTTGCTGCGATGGTCGGCGTCCGGCCAGCGGTCAAGCCAGGACAGCGTGTGCAGCAGCTGCTGGGCGCCCTGTATCACCGCCGGGCGGTCGGGCTCCTCGGCGACGTTGATGA
>JBGPOB010000139.1:0-9255 GCA_041487815.1 Xanthobacteraceae bacterium
GGAAGAAACTCGTTTGGAGCGCCCACGACTGCGGCCTGAAGCGCGTCGATCAAGCCCCCTAAGGTTGGACCTCGCCACGAGTCTTTCTCTTCAAACGCATGCAATTGCTCAATGATCGTTCGATCTCTTGCAAATGCGACGAGAGAGTCTACTGCAAAGGGTGTCGGGCCCGGCCCGAAGCGTAACTCGTGGTAAGTCAGAAAGTCCGGATGTTCCGAAACTGAACCCAGTGATTGGTCGAGCGCTAATGCGTCGAGCCACTGATTTGCGGCGGCATAACCGGCTTCTTTGATCGCAGTCAGCCATTCGCGTTGCGTGTGGCTCGTTGATGGATCTTGCCACTTGACTTTCTCTTAAGTCCGGCCATTTATGTATCATAAATAGAACATTAGTATGTATTAGGTTCTATTTATGGAACAATGAGGGCTAGATGGCCAAATTGACCCATCCCTATTCCCGCTACAGCCTGGACGCCGTTGTCCTGCTCGGGCAGCTCATTCGACGTGCCCGCATCGAACGCAAGATCACGGCGGGCGAACTCGCTGACAGAACCGGGGCGTCTCGCGGCCTCATCCATCGGATCGAGAAGGGTGATCCCGGTTGCGCAATCGGCGCCGTGTTCGAAGCCGCCGCCATCGTCGGTGTTCGTTTGTTTGATGCCGATAAAGCGACGCTGGAAAACACCATAAGCACAAACAAGGCGACCCTCGCCTTGCTGCCGAAAGCCGTCCGAGCCTCCAAGATCGAGGCCCGGGATGATTTCTGAAACCACCCGCACCGAGGCATTCGTCTGGGTGTGGCTGCCCGGCGATCTTCATCCGGTCGTCGCCGGGCGGCTTGCCGTCGCCGACAATCAACTCGTTTTCAATTATGGCAGCAGTTATCTCGCCAGAAAGAACGCGATCTCACTCTACGACCCTGAGCTTCCCCTGCGGCCCGGGATCATCCTGCCTGTAAGCGGCTTGCGGATGCCGAGCTGCATCCGTGACGCAGCCCCGGATGCATGGGGCCGACGCGTCATCATCAATCGCAAGTTGGGCGCTCGCGGGCAAGCAATCGACGTCGATCAACTCGACGAATTGACCTACCTCCTGGAATCCGGTTCGGATCGCGTTGGAGCGCTCGACTTCCAAGTGTCGGCGACCAAGTACGAAGCTCGCGAAGCGACGACAGCTTCGCTCAATGAACTGCTGACCGCCGTCGACAGCATCGAGAAAGGCGTGCCGCTCAGTCCCGACCTTGAGGCAGCGTTGCTTCACGGCAGCTCCATCGGCGGCGCGCGCCCCAAGGCGTTGATCACTTCAGACGACAGGAAATATGTCGCGAAATTCTCCTCACAAAACGATGTCTACAGCGTCGTAAAGGCTGAATACGTCGCCATGCGGCTGGCCGCCGAAGCCGATATCGCGGCAGCCGCAGTGTCCTTGCGGAAAGTCGCCGGCAAGGACGTCCTTCTGATAGAGCGTTTCGATCGCGAGAAAGTCAAAGACGGATGGCGGCGGCGCGCGCTCGTATCCGCACTTACGCTCCTTGCGCTTGACGAGCTCATGGCGCGGTATGCCAGTTATGAAGACCTGGCTACGATCATCCGACAACGTTTCAAGGAACCAAAGAAGATGCTCCGGGAACTCTTCGCGCGGATGCTCTTCAATGTCCTTTGCGGAAATACCGACGACCATGCGCGCAACCATGCAGCGTTCTGGGATGGCCATGACCTCACGCTGACACCGGCGTATGACATCTGTCCGCAGATGCGAAGCGGTGGAGAAGCCAGTCAGGCCATGCTCATTACTGGAGATGAGCGTCTCAGTCGGATTGCGGTGTGTCTCAAGGCTGCTTCGTCTTTTCTTCTTTCGGCCGACGAGGCCATCGGATTGGCAAAGCACCAGATCACAGTCGTCCGTAATCGATTGGCACCGATTTGCGCCGAAGCAAAACTGACCGAAGTTGACCGCAATCTCGTTCAGCGGCAATTTCTCCATCCCTTTGCGTTCGAGGACGCGCCGGCGGAACTCGTGGACCAATAGGGTGAATTACCAACGCGTCTGTTCGCCGATTGTCGGGACATTCCGGCGGTCCCGGCGTGCTTTCGAGATATCGGGCCGGGACGCGCCGGCTCGACCCAACCGCCGATGATCGACGAAATATCAGGCCAGACTTGATCCTCAACCTGTTACCCCAGGCGTTACCCCACGCCAATTTTGATACAATATTATCTAGGATAAGTACTGGTGGGCGCACCAGGGCTCGAACCTGGGACCCGCTGATTAAGAGTCAGCTGCTCTACCAACTGAGCTATGCGCCCGCACCAACTGGCTGTACCCGCCGGGCAGAACGCGTCGTCTAGCAAACGCACCCCGACCTGTCCAGCAAACCGCACGATGGGAGCGTAAACGACGGCAATTGCAAGCAGCGCTCCGGCGCAGCCCATGAATAACACCGCCAATGAAATGTCGTGCGATGGTGCCGGCGCGCGGCGGACGCGCCAGCGCCGGCCGTTGCGAGTCGGATCAACCCGGATTGAACCGGCTTGCCCGCTAAAATTTTGCGCTGGGATGCGATCCTGTCCGAATAGTCCCGCAACTTTTCGGGGTCACATCCCAGCGATCCGGCAGCAGGATCAGCGCGCTCCGCCGGCAATCGCCGGACGTCCGGCATTGGCAAATTCGTTGCCGGTTTCATCATCTCCGGAGAACCCCAATTCGGCAAATGGATCGTTGTCGGGCTGGCGCTCGCCGAACCGCTGGCGCTCGAAGCCGCGTTCGCGCATGCGGTCCATGCCCGGACCGCCAGGACCGCCAGGACCAAAGCCGGGTCCGCGCTCGAATCCGCCGGGGTTCTGCATCATGCCCCCGCCGTGCCTGCCGCCACGCATGCCGTCACCGTGCATGCCGAAGCGCATGGGCCGCGGCCGCAGCATGCGCGCGAGCACGCCAAAGCGCTGTTTCTGAGCATCGTCAAGCGACTGATAGAGCGGCGCGGCCGCGTCGGCGAGCTTCTTGAACGCCGCCGCGCCCTCGCTCCAAACTTCGGCGCGTCGCTGCATGAATTCGACGATGTTGGCCGGCGGCTGAACGCGGCCTTCGCGGCGCGCCAGCATCCGGTCACCGCGCATTTTGGCGATGCCGCGGTAGGCGTCTTCAAACGGACGCCAGTTCTTTTCCTGCTCGGCGTTAAGCTGTAGCCCTGCCTTCATGCCGGCGACGCGCGCGTCGGTGAAGGCCTTGATGTCGTCGGCCGACGGCTGCCAGCGCTGGAAATTCGGCGCGCCACGGTCACGGTCGGGTCCGCCGAACGGCTGGGCGTAAGCCAGCGTCAAGCCCGCGACGGCAATGAGGGCGGACGCGGCGAGTACCTGCTTCCACATCGGATGCTCCTCTGCTGATGTCGCCTATGGATGCATTTGGAGGCGGATTGGCGGGCTGCGCAACTTAATTTTACGTAAGAATTCCGTTATTCGCGTCGCCAAGCTCTGTTGCCGCGCCAAACGCCTCCCCCAATCCGCAACGTTAACGGTTTACTAACCATACACCCGGCAAAAATTGCCCATGCAACGCTTTTCGGCGCGGGCCCCGCATTGACCGACCTCTCCGCAGGACAACGCACCCGGCCGAGCTTGCCGACCTTCGGCGAAATTACCGCCGTGCTCCGGCGCGGTGACATTCTGCTCGCCGTCGGCGTGCTGACGATTCTTGTCGTTCTGATCCTGCCGTTGCCGCCGATCCTGCTCGATTTTTCGCTGGCGATCTCGATCATTTTTGCGGTGCTGATCCTGATGACCGCCCTGTTCATCCAGGCGCCGCTCGAATTTTCATCTTTCCCCACCGTGCTTCTGATCGCGACCATGCTCCGGCTCGCGCTCAACCTGGCCTCGACCCGGCTCATTCTCGCCCATGGGCATGAGGGAACCGCCGCCGCCGGCCATGTGATCGAGGCGTTCGGCAATTTCGTCATGGCCGGCAACTTCGTGATCGGCGTGATCGTCTTCACCATCCTCGTCATCGTGAATTTCGTCGTCATCACCAAAGGCTCCGGGCGCATCGCGGAAGTGGCCGCGCGCTTCAACCTGGACGCCATGCCCGGCAAGCAGATGGCGATCGACGCCGATCTCTCGGCCGGAATGATCGACGAAAACGAAGCCAGAAGGCGCCGCAAGCATCTCGAGGACGAGAGTTCGTTTTACGGCGCCATGGACGGCGCATCGAAGTTCGTGCGCGGCGACGCCATCGCCGGGCTGCTCGTCGTATTTATCAACATTCTCGGCGGAATGATTATCGGCATTGTGCAGCAGGGCTTAAGTTTCGGAGAAGCCGCCCGGACCTACACGCTGCTCACGGTCGGTGACGGGCTCGTCACACAGATTCCTGCACTGATCGTCTCCACCGCCGCCGGTCTTCTGGTATCGAAGGCTGGTCTTGGCGAAGCCGCCGACAAGGCGCTGCTGCGACAGTTATCGAGCTATCCGAAGGCGCTTGGCATGTCCGGTGCCGTCATGCTGGTGATGTCGCTGTTGCCGGGAGTGCCGATGCTGCCGTTTCTATTCTTCGGCGGCGGCGCCAGCGCCCTCGCCTACGTGACGGGCCAGCGCATCAAGGCGCAAAATGCAGCGGACGCGCGCAAGGCCGCACCCGCGGCAACGTCGGTGCCGGCCGAAGAGCCGATTGCGACCGCGCTCAAGATCGACGATCTCAAGATCGAGCTCGGCTACGCGCTCTTGCCACTCGTCAACTCGACGGACGGAACTGATCGACTGACCGAACAGATCAAGGCGCTGCGGCGCTCGCTGGCAACCGAGATGGGCTTCGTGATGCCTGCGGTGCGCATTCTCGACAACGTCCAGCTCGACGCCAATGCCTATGTCATCAAGATCAAGGAAGTCGATGCCGGCGGCGGCCGCGTCTGGCCAAACCAGTACATGGTGATGGATCCGACCGGCGGGCCTATCGAATTGCCCGGCGTGCACACGACCGAGCCGACGTTTGGCCTGCCTGCGACTTGGGTCGATGCATCGCTCAAGGAGGAAGCTTCGGTCAAAGGACTGACCGTCGTCGACGCAGCGACGGTGCTCGCCACCCATCTCACCGAACTGATCAAGACCAACGTTTCCGATCTTCTGTCCTACACGGAGGTCCAAAAGCTGCTCAAGGACCTGTCCAAGGAACAGAGCGAACTGATCAAGGACATCGTGCCGTCGGCAATCACAGTGACCGGCATCCAACGCGTGCTGCAATTCCTGCTGTCGGAACGCGTTTCGATCCGCGATCTGTCGACCATTCTCGAAGGCATCGCCGACGGCCTGTCATTCACGCGCAACCCCGCGATGCTGAGCGAGCACGTGCGCATCCGGCTCGCGCGGCAGATCTGCGCGCAATACGCCGCGACCGGCGGCTATCTGCCGCTGATCGCGCTGTCGGCGAAATGGGAGCAAGCATTCGCGGAATCGATGGTGGGCCAGGGCGACGACCGCCAGCTTGCGATGCAGCCGTCAAAACTTTCGGAATTCATCACGCTGGTTCGCGACCGCTTCGAGCAGGCCGCACAGGAAGGCGAAGCGCCCGTGCTCGTGACCTCCGCCGGCATCCGTCCGTTCGTGCGCTCGATCGTCGAGCGCTTCCGCGCCCAGACGCCAGTTCTGTCGCAATCCGAAATTCATCCGCGCGCGCGATTGAAGACCGTCGGCAGCATCTGACCGGTAGTCATCAAGCCGAATTCACCGAACTGGTCTTCGCAGACCGCATTCGCCGTGGCTTGCGGCCGTCTGTAAGGTCTGAATAATTGCGCCCGAAAAGCTGATACAAGGGTGTGCGCATGGATCCGGCCCGCAATGAATTGCTCACCCGCGTCAGCGGCGGCACGCCCATGGGCGAACTGCTGCGGCGGTATTGGTTGCCGATCGGCGGCGCCAGCGAGCTCGACGATAATCCGGTGAAGGCCGTGCGGTTCCTCGGCGAGGACCTCGTGCTGTTTCGCGACCTCAGCGGGCGCTATGGCCTGCTCGACCGGCATTGTCCACACCGCCGTGCCGACCTTTCTTATGGTTACGTTGAGAAGGAAGGCATCCGCTGCAACTATCACGGCTGGCTGATCGACAACAAAGGCGGCTGCGTCGAGCAGCCGTTCGAGGACACGTTCAATCCGAAATCGCCGCTGCGCAATAAATGCACGAGCCCGGCCTATCCGGTCCGAGAACTGGCGGGGCTGTTGTGGGCCTATATGGGGCCGGACCCCGCCCCTGAATTGCCGGTATGGGACCCGTTCACCTGGAACAACGGCTTTGTCGAGATTGCATGCGCCGAGGTGCCGTGCAACTGGTTCCAGTGCCAGGAAAACTCCATCGACCCGGTGCACTTCGAGTGGATGCACGACAACTGGAGCCTGCGCCAGCGCGGCCAAACCGGGCCTTATGCGCCGAAGCATCTCAAGCTCGCGTTCGAGGAATTCGAATACGGTTTCCAGTACAAGCGTATCCGCGAAGGCGCCACCGAGCAGGACCCGCTGTGGACGATTGGCCGCGTCACGCTGTGGCCGAACGGCTTTTATCTCGGCAGCCATTTCGAATGGCGCGTGCCGATCGACGACGAGAACACGCTCAACATCTGCTGGTTCTTCACGCGCGTGCCGACCGACCGGGAACCCTACGTGCAAAACCGCATCCCGACCTGGTACGGCCCGATCAAGGATTCCAAAGGCCGCTGGATTTCCAGCCACATCATCAACCAGGACATCATCGCCTGGGTCGGCCAGGGCACCATCGCCGACCGCCGCAAGGAATTGCTCGGCGCCAGCGATCGCGGCGTCGCCATGGCGCGCAACCGCTTCTTCGAGGAGATGGAAGCCGTGGCGCAGGGCAAGGACCCGAAGGGAATCGTGCGCGATCCTGAAATTGCGCGATGCATCGCGTTGCCGATCGCGGCGCCGCAGGTCCAACGCGACGGCATGCCGTCGGACCAGTGGATCAAGGATCCCTATTTTGGCCGGCGCGCCAAGCGCTTCCCCTGGCAGTACGGCCAGCCGGCGGTAGTGTGGACTGAATTTGCCAACGCCATGGGCATCGATCCCGCGGCGCGCGATCCCGGCGAGACCAGGCCGCTGTAGCTCCATCGAACGCGCCCGAATGCTCGGCGCCGTCACAACATTCCATCACGGCGACTTTGCCGGCGCGATGGCTTCGATCAGTTTTCCGGTCCACAGGATCGGCCCGGTCGCGACGCCCGTCGGCGAGCCGCCTTCGGGCTCGAGCGTGACCGCATAGGTGGCGTCGCGGATGGTGTCGGGCTGATAATTCGTTAGCTGGCCGCCGACGGAAAACTCGTTCGCGCCGATGACGCCGAGCGAGCGCGGTTGCGGCAACTGGTTCGACACCAGCCACAACTCATAGCTCTTGCCCGGCTGCGGCTCGGCCGCGACCTTGCGCACCGTCATGCTGCGGTTCTCGACATCGACGGTGAGAATAAACGCCGGCGACGCCGCGTCGCGCTGCAGCACGGCAACGAAGCGCACCGGCTTTTCGACGGTCTTCTCGACCACCCGCTCGACCGGCTTCTCGACCACGCGCTCGACTGTCGTCACAACTTCCACGATTTTCGGTTTCGGCCGGAGTTGATCCGGCAGGTATTCCGGACGCACCAACGAGGTGACGAACACCGCCGCAACGCCGGCGGCGAGCGCGGCGAAGCCGATGCCGACATCGCGCCAGCGCTGGGCGCGGTGCGACAGCGTGACCAGGCGCACGCGCACGTCGGAAGGCGGCGGTGCTGCCATGTCGGAGCGCGATGCGCGGGCGTCGTTGTTGGCGGGGCGCGCCGGGGCGGGACGCGGCGGCGCGGCGGGGTGCGGGGCCGCGCGCGCGGCGGCCGGATCGGGTAGATGGATCGCCGCCGCCGGCGCCATGTCCGCGATCCGCGCCTTGATCTTGTCCAAAAGTTCCGCCGGGGGCTCGACCGGATCGACCATGGCGTTGAGTTCGCCGAGCCGGCACTCCCATTCGCGCACCAGCGCGGCGAATTCCGGCTCCGCCGCGATCAGCGCCTCGGCGCGCGCGAACGCGTCGGCGTCAAGCGTACCGAGCACATATTCGGCGGCAAGCGCGATATGGTCTTCGTCGAGCGTCATGACCCGAGGCACTCCCGGATTTCCAGAAGGCTGCGGCGCAACCAGGTCTTGATGGTGTTGACCGGCTTGTCGAACTGCTTGGCGAGCTGCTCGCGGCTCCAGCCGTTGTAATAGGCCAGCAACACGAGCTTGCGCCGGTCGCCGTCGAGCCGGCCGATGCAGACCAGGAGCCGCTGCAATTCCTCGCTCAGCTCGCGCGCGGCCAAGGGCTCGACACTATCGGCGGCAATCTCCATCACCTCAGGCATCTCCTCCAGCGAGGCATCCGATTTCTTGCGGATCACATCGATGGCGCGATTGCGGGCGATCGCCACCATCCAGGTGATCGGCGAAGCCAGCGCCGCATCGAATTGGCCGGCGCTCGACCAGATCCTGATGTAGGTGTCCTGGATCACCTCGTCGGCAAGATCGGATCGGCGCAAGATACGCAGCGCCACGCCGTAAAGTTTCGCGCGGGTGGCGGCATAAAGCTTGTCGAACGCCGCCCGGTCGCCCTTGGCGACGGCGGCCAAAAGCCAGACGAGTTCAGCCGTCGTCAGCATCGACCGCCAGCCCCCTGCCCGGACACGGCGCAGCAACTGCATCCGCGTTCCCGCTGCAAGTATCGCCCTCCGACTGCGGCCCGTCGAGGGCTTGGAGCGCGGCGCCGACCGCCGGATTTGTTCGCGGCGCGCAGGCGGCGCCGGGGAACTGACTCTTTCGTCTGATCACGCGAGGCTGACGCTTGCTCCGTCACCCTCTCCCACCCGGGCCGCGATTGCGCGCGACCGGGCGCAGGCTCTTGAGGGAGAGGGTCGCCGCGCAGAAGCGCAGCGAAGGCGGGCGGGGTGAGGGATTGGAGCGTTGCACGCAGTCTTAGACCCCTCATCCGGCTCCCGCTCGGATTCCCTCCGCGGGAGCCACCTTCTCCCTCAAGGGGAGAAGGAAGAAAACGCGCGGCTCAGTTCGCACTAGTCGTCGATCGAATTTTCAAACAGCCAAGCTCCGCCGGCCCTGTTGTTTGTTCCGCCTACGCCAAGGCTTCGGCGGACGGGCAGGCGCGGGCGCGCCTCTAACCATTTTCCCCTCTCACAACGAGGGGAGCGGAGCGCCACGAGACGCTACCGTAACGAGTTCCGCACCTTGCGATGCGGAGGCGTCTCA
>JBGPOB010000140.1:0-9207 GCA_041487815.1 Xanthobacteraceae bacterium
ACAAAGATGCCGAATTCGTGCGTGCCCATCCAGCGCGCCAGCACGATCTGCGACAGATAGACCAGCGCCGCGCTGACGAGGCGAATGAGGAAGGCCGCGCCGGCGACACGGCGCGCCTGTCCGTGGTCGCTGCCGTCGGCGAGCAAATTTTTGAGCGTGCGCGGCACGCCTGCGGTCCAGCGCCGAAATACGCGAGGTCCACCGAGAAAATCCGCTGCCGACACGCGCGCCTCCAGTCGCGGCGCAGTCATTCGCCGCTCCCGCCGCCGGTGTAGCAGCGCGCGCTTAAGGTTGCGTTCGGCGCGTTGGTGAATGAATAATGAATGGTGCGCGAATTCGACAAAATGATCGGGAGCGCGCGAAAACGCGGCGTCACGCCGCAGCGGCGATATCCGCGAGCGTCGCTTCCACGATGCCGCGTTCCTGCGCCGTGAGCGCGGCTTGCGGCGGCAACGGATCGCCGACGGCGTAGCCCTGGATTTGCAATCCGGCCTTGATGCAGGCGGCCAGGTTAAAACGCGCGAAGGCTTCGTTGATGCGCCACAGCCCTCGCTGCAGCGCCATCGCCTCGGCCCAGCGGCCGGCGTGACAAAGTTCATAGAGTCGCACGCTCTGGCGCGGAACGAGGCAGGCCGGGCCCGCCATCCAGCCGACGCCGCCAATCAGCATGACCGCCGCCGGAATGTGCGCGGACGCCGAAAATACCCTGATCGACGGGCAGCGGTTCATGATCGAAAGCAGGCGGCCGGTATTGGTCGATGCATCCTTGATGTATTCGATGCGTGGATGCTCTGCGAGGCGTGCGATCACGTCGAGAGAAAGGTCGCTGCGCTGGAACTGCGGATTGGTGTAGAGCACGACCGGGACGTCGACCGCGTCGGCAATGGCGCGAAAGTACGCTTCGATCTGCGCATCCTTGAGCGGGAAAAAGGTTTCGAGGATGGCGAGAATGCCGTCGGCGCCAAGGCGCTGGTAGGCGCGCGCCTGCGCCACGGCGTCGGCAGTCGTCGTCGCGGCGACGCCGGCAACCACGGGCACGCGCTTGTCCGCGGCTGCGACGGTCGCGCCCACGACGGCGCTGCGCTGCTCGGCGTTGAGATAGGCAAACTCCCCGGTCGAGCCCAACGGCGTCAGGCCATGCACGCCGGCTAAGATCAGATCGTCGGCGAGGCGGCCGAGGACTTCAGCGTCGACGCGTCCCGAGGCATCGACCGGCGACACCAGATACGGAAACACGCCGTGGAACTGCGACACGATCAGTCCTCCTCCGCCTTGAACCGCCCGAGGTTACCGATGACGAACGGCGCGACCAGCGCGATCACTGCGATTGTCAGCAGCGTCGCCGAAATCGGACTCTGCAGCAGTACCAGCGGATCGCCCAGGCTGATCTGCAGCGCGCGCCGCAACTGCGCTTCCGCGACCGGGCCAAGGATCAATCCGACGACCACCGGCGCAATCGGATAGTCGAACCGGCGCATCAGATAGCCGAGTACGCCGAACAGCGCGAGCATGGTCAGTTCCACCACTGACGCCTTGGCCGCGATCGTGCCCATGGTCGCGAACACGAGGATGCCGGCGTAAAGCCACGGCTGCGGGATGGCGAGGAGCCGCACCCACAGGCCGACCAGCGGCAGGTTGAGCACCAGCAGCATCGTGTTGGCGATAAACAGGCTGGCGATCAGCCCCCACACCAGATCGGGCTTTTCGGCAAATAGCAGCGGGCCCGGGTTGAGCCCGTATTGCTGAAAGCCCGCCAGCATCATTGCCGCGGTCGCCGAGGTCGGCAGGCCGAGGGTCAGCAGCGGCACCAGCGTGCCGGCGGCGGATGCATTGTTCGCGGCCTCCGGCCCGGCGACGCCTTCGATGGCGCCGTTGCCGAATTCTTCGGGGTATTTGCACAGCCGTTTTTCCGTGGAGTACGACAGAAAGGTCGGAATTTCCGCGCCGCCCGCGGGCAGCGCGCCGATCGGAAAGCCGAACAGCGTTCCACGCAGCCACGGCGCCCACGAGCGTTTCCAGTCCTCGCGCGTCATCCACAAGGAGCCGCGCACGGCCTCGAGCGTTTCCGCGCTGTGGTGGCGGCGCGAGGCGACGTAAAGCGCTTCGCCGATGGCGAACAGGCCGACTGCGAGCGTGGTGACTTCGACGCCGTCGAGGAGTTCCGGCACGCCGAAGGTCAACCGCGCCTGACCGGTGAGCTTGTCGATGCCGACAACGCCGAGTACGAGACCGAGGAACAGGCTCGTCAGACCGCGCACGGGCGACGCGCCGAAGGTCGCGGACACGGTGACGAAGGCGACGCACATCAACGCAAAATAATCCTCCGGCCCGAACTTTACGGCGATCTCGACCAGCAACGGCGCGAGAAAGGTCAAGCCCAGCGTTGCGATCGTGCCGGCGACGAACGAGCCGATGGCCGAAGTCGCGAGCGCCGGCCCGCCACGCCCGGCTTTCGCCATCTTGTTGCCCTCGAGCGCGGTCGCCATCGATGCGCTTTCGCCGGGCGTATTGATGAGAATGGCCGTGGTCGAGCCGCCATACATGCCGCCGTAATAGATGCCGGCGAACATGATCAGCGAACCGCCCGGATCGAGCTTGTAGGTGACCGGCAACAAGAGCGCGACGGTGAGCGCGGGCCCGATGCCAGGCAACACGCCGACGGCGGTGCCGAGAAAGACGCCGATCAGCGCGAACAGAAGATTGCTCGGCTGCAGGGCGACAACCATGCCATGGGCGAGCGCGACGAAAGTCTCCATGATGCGCTTACAAAAACCGTTCGATCGGGCCCGCGGGCAGGCTCAAGGTCAGCACCTTGTCGAAAACGAGATAGACGGCCAGCGCCAGCGCCAGTCCGATGACGAGATCGGTCACGAAGGCGCGCCGGCCGAATGCGGCCGCCGTGGCCGCGAACAGAATTGCGGTTGCCGGGATGAAGCCGCCGCCGATTCCGATCAGCACGATCAATGCGGCGAGGCCGCCGAGAATGAGCAGGATCGCCGCCGGATCGGCATGCTCGCGCTCGGGCAGTGCGCCGCGCAGCGCCATCACGAGATTGGCCACCGCGAGCAGCGCAAGCCCGGTAGCGACGACCACAGGCATGGCCTTCGGCCCCACGCCGTAGGTCGAGGTCAGTTGCAGGCTGGAGAGGTCCCATGCAATGACGCCCGCGATCGCGAACAGCGCGAGCGCAATCGCGATCCCCGCAGGATCGGCGCGTCCGGAATGCATGGCGGATTTAAGACTTCACCAGTCCAACGGACATCAGCACGTTCTTGACGCGCACCTGTTCCTGCTTGAGGAAATTCGTGAACGCGTCCCCCGAAAGAAACGCATCGTCCCAGCCTTTTTGCTTGAGAATGTCGGCCCAGGTCGGCGATTTCGCCATCTTCGCGACGAGCTCGGTCAGCGCTCGGCGCTGCTCGGGCGTGATCCCCGGCGGCGCGACAACCGAGCGCCAGTTGGCAATAACGAGGTCGACGCCTTGCTCCTTGAACGTCGGCACATCGACACCGGGCAGGCGTTGCGGCGAGGTGACGCCGATGGCGCGCAGCTTGCCGGCCTTGATCTGGCCTTCGTATTCGCCCCAGCCGGAAATTCCGGCGGTGACCTTACTGCCGAGGATGGCCGCCAGCGACTCGCCGCCGCCGGAGAATGGAACATAGTTGACCTTCGATGCATCAGCGCCGATCGCGGCGGCGAACAACGCCGCCGTGATTTGATCGACGCCGCCCGCGGAGCCGCCGGCCCACGTCACCTTTGCCACGTTCTCCTTGACCGCGGCGGCAAGGTCCTTGGTGTTCTTGATGGGCGAATTCGCCGGGACCACGATGACCTGGGTTTCCTCGGTCAGGCGCGCGATCGGCGTGATCTGGTCGAGCGTGACCGGCGACTTGTTGAGCAGCAGCGCGCCCACCATCACGAACCCGTTGACCATGAGTTGGCCGCCGTCGCCCTTGGCGCCGGTGACAAACTGCGCGAGCCCGACGCTGCCGCCGGCGCCCGCGACATTGATGACCTGCACGCTCTTCGCGAGCTTTTCCGCGACCAAGGCCTGCTGCATCGATCGCGCGGTCTGGTCCCAGCCGCCGCCGGGAGCCGCCGGCGCCATGATCTTCAAATCCATCTGTCCGAAGGCAGGCGACGCAATGCCAGCCGCAAGCGCGGCCGCGATGATGAATGGGCGCATGGTTCCTCCACGAAGTTTTTTTCTGGCAGGCGGGCGATGCTAGCGCGCTCGCGCGTCAATGCCTAGCTCGCGGGCGCGGCTAACCCTTGAAGCCATCGCCATCGAGGAATGCGCGTTCCTCGGGCGTCGTGACACGCCCAAGCGCGGCGTTTCGGTGTGGAAAGCGTCCGAAGCGGCGGATGATGTCCGCGTGCAGTTGCGCCCATCGCAGCAGTTCCGCGTCGCCGGTTGAGCGAAATAACGCGAGCGCGCGCTCCTGATCGGTTAAATCCTCGGAGTGTTCGAACGGCAGGTAAAAGAATTGGCGCTCGGCGGCGCTGATCGCGCGGTCGAAGCCGCGCGCAATCGCGCGATTTGCCGCCGCGCGCGCCAGCGGATCGGCGGCAAACGCGCGCGCGCTGCCACGAAAGATATTGCGCGGAAATTGGTCGAGCACGATCAGGAGCGCAAGCGCGCCTTCGGCAGTTGCTTCCCATTCGGCCAGGCGGCCGGCGGCCGCGGCCTCGTAGGTGGCGAGAAACTTTTCGCGAATCGTCGCGTCGAACGCAGCGTCCTTGACGAACCATTTCTCGCGGCCGGCGACGCGCCAGAATGCGATTACGTCGCCTGCAACAGCAATTGCGGCAACTTCATGGGCCGAACTCATCGGGCAGGTCCGATGTCAGGCCGCCTTGCTGGATTTTGTCTGCGCTTCATCGCGTAGCGCGCGGCGCAATATTTTTCCGACATTGGTTTTGGGCAGTTCGGTTCGAAATTCCACGTGTCGGGGGACTTTGTAGCTTGTTAGCTCGCTGCGGCAATACGCGAGCAAGGTCTCTTCGGTCAGGGTCGGGTCTTTGCGCACGACGAACAACTTGACAGCTTCGCCCGTGCGTTCGTCGGGCACGCCGACCACCGCGCATTCGAGGACGCCGGGATGGCTGGCGACGATATCCTCGACTTCGTTGGGATAGACCTTGAAGCCGGAAACCGAAATCATGTCCTTCTTGCGGTCCACGATCTTGATCGTGCCGGTTGTGTCCATGACGCCAATATCGCCGGTGCGGAAGTAGCCGTCCGCGGTGGTAACGGCGGCGGTCTCTTCCGGTCGCTGCCAATAGCCGGCCATGACTTGCGGACCGCGCGCGCAAATTTCGCCGGGCTGGCCCAATGGAACCTCGTTATTGTTGTCGTCGCGGATCGAAATGTCCGTGGAGGGAACCGGCACGCCAATGGTGCCGGTCCACTCCGTGATATCGACCGGGTTGCAGGTGAGAACCGGCGATGTCTCCGACAGGCCATAGCCTTCGATGATCGGACAGCCGGTGGCCTTGAACCAATTCTCAGCGACCGCTTTCTGCACTGCCATGCCGCCGCCGACCGCGGTCTTGAGCAGGCTCCAGTCGATCTTGCCGAAATCCGGATGGTTCAGCAGTGCGTTGTACAGCGTGTTCACGGCCGGAAAGCAGTTCACCTTGCGCTTGGCGATTTCCTTGATGAGATTTGGCAGGTCGCGTGGATTGGGAATGAGGAGGCAGAGCGCGCCGGTGCTGACGCCCAGCAGAAAGCACGCCGTCAGCGCGAAGACGTGATAGAGCGGCAGCGCGGTCACGATGACGAGTTGATCGACCTTGGGTTCTGCCGTCAGCGTCGGCTGCTGCCACACGTTGACTTGCAGCGTATTCGCCACGACGTTGCGATGCGTCAGCATGGCGCCCTTCGACACGCCGGTGGTGCCGCCGGTGTATTGCAGGAACGCGAGGTCGTTGGGACCGATCTTCGGCGCGTTCAATGGCAGGACGCGGCCGGCCGAGAGCGCGTCGTTGAAGCGCGTGGCGCCCGGCAAGTCGTAGGCGGGCACCAGCTTTTTGATATGCCGGACCACCAGATTGACGATGGTGCCCTTGATCATTCCAAGAAGATCGCCGAGCGAGCAGAGCACCACGTGCTTGACGCTGGTTCCGGCGATGGCGTGCTGCAAAGTCTGCGCGAAATTTTCAAGAATGAAGATCGCTTCGGCGCCGGAATCCTTCAACTGGTGCGCCGTCTCGCGCGGCGTATAAAGCGGATTAAAGTTCACCACGGTGTAACCCGCCCGCAACACGGCCGCGATCGCCAGCGGATACTGCAAGACATTGGGCATCATGATCGCCACGCGCGCGCCCGGCTTCAGGCCACGGCTTTGCAGCCAAGCCGCGAGCGCGCGCGACATATCATCGACCGCGCCATAGGTCAGCGATGCGCCCATGCACTCGAACGCCGTGCGCGCGCGATAGGCCGAAAAGGTCTGCTCCAGCATCGCAACGAGCGAGGTGTATTTCGACGGATCGATTTCGGTCGGAACGCCCGGCGGGTAGTTCTTGAGCCAAATTCGTTCCATTGGCGTTTCCCTTAGCTGGAGCCGTCCACGTTCGGCTTCCCTTATTTAACAGCTAGAATTGGGCATATAGCCATGACTGGCAAGGCCCGTCCGAAGGCTTCTTGCGGGACTTGGTTGACGGCCCCGTTGCTTGTGGACAGCACAGGGGCGCACAGCGCCGGCTGGCAGGTCATAGCCGGATGCGGCCGGAAACGATGTCTTTATAGAGTGCGGGTTCCATGGGTACGTAGGCTTCGGCGCGCGGGTCGTCGAAATAAAGCCGGTCCGGGATTGCCGATGGATCGGCGCCCTGGCGCACCATCTCAGTTTTTTTCTGCTTGAATGTCGTCGTCACCGCGATTTCACGAAGCAAGCGCAGAAAGATCGGCCGGGCATAATCCGGCAGTCGTTGCATGAGATAGTCGCGGAATTCTGGCAGGTCAAAATTTTCATCGGTGACCAGTGCCGCCATCCCGGCGCGCCCGTCGCAGCCGGGAACGGCGATGCCGTACACGCAGGCGTCAACGACGCCGACAAAGCCGGAAACGATCTCCACAACCTCGGACGTCGCGACGTTTTCGCCCTTCCATCGGAAGGTATCGCCGATGCGGTCGACAAAATAGAAATAGCCGTCTGCGTCGGTGCGCATCAGGTCGCCGGTGCGAAACCAGGCGTCGCCGGGGACGAACACGTCGTGCAGGATCTTTTGACGATTGTCGGCTGCGGCGGCATAGCCTTCGAAGCGGGCGCCCGGCTTCGAGGGATCGTTGAGGATGCGGCCGATGGCCTCGCCGGGCTCGCCATCGGCGCAAGCAATGCAAAATCCGCGCGCGTCGCGAACCGGGGTCAGGCTGTCGCCATCGAGCTTGATAATTCTGGTCGGCGCCAGCGCGGCCAGAAACCACGGGATGCGTCCGACCGCGCCCAGCTTGCCGTCGGTGTTGAAGAGCGAAACATTGCCCTCGGTCGCCGCGTAGAACTCGACGATCTGGGGAATGGCGAAACGGCGCTGGAACTCGGGCCAGATTTCCGGCCGCAGCCCGTTGCCGCAGCACAGGCGTAATTTGTGGCGCGCTTCATCCGGGTGCGGAGGCGTGTTGATCAGGTAGCGGCACAGTTCGCCGATGTACTGGAACAGCGTGCATTCGAAGCGCACGACGTCGCTCCAGAAGTCCTGCGCCGAAAATTTTTCGCGGATCACGACCGAGCCGCCTCCCACCAGCACGGCGCCGGTGGCGACGAGGCCGCCGGCCGTGTGGTACATCGGCAGGCAATTGTACATCCGGTCGCTCGGCCTGGTCGCCATCACGCTGGCGAAGCCGAAGCACGCGAGCATCAGCCGGTAGTGATTGAAATTCGCCGCCTTGGGCATGCCGGTCGTACCGGACGTGTAGATATAAAGTGCGCGGTCCTCGATGGTGAGCGCCGCGCGCTCGGAAGCCGCCAGCGGCGCGTCCGAGAATTGCTCAACGTCGAGATCAATGCGCGGCCAGGCGGCGTTGGACGCGCCATGCACAAAAATCGTCGGATCGCCGGCAAGGGCCGGTCGCGCAAGCGCAAGCGCGTCGAGCAGTTCGCTGGCGACGATGATGTGTTTTGTCGCCGTGGCGTCGATGCAATGGGCGAGCGATATCCCGGTAAGATGCGTGTTGATGAGCGCGACGACGCCGCCCGCCTGCATCAGGCCGAGCCAGATCGCCATGTACTCGGGCCGATTAGGCATCAGCAGGCCAACGGTATCGCCTTTGGCAATGCCGTGCGCTTGAGCCCAGCGCGCATAGCGGTTGGCGCGCGCCGCAAGCGCGCGGTAGCTCAGGCATTCGCGGTCCGAGAGCAACGCTGGCGCGTCGCCGAATTTTTCCGCGAGTTCCGCGATGACATCGGGGAAGACCCGCGTCGGGTTGCGGGCAATCGGCATGGTCATGCGCAAGGCGCGCAGCGCGCCGGTTGCGCTGATGAAATCCGCCCGCAATCGATCAAGAATCCGCAACGACCGCTCCCGTGGCGAGCGCAATACGCTGCATTATTGTCCGCGATGCCGTCTCACGCGCAACCGGCTTCGCGCCGGCCGTCGGGCAATTACCGGCGGTGAAATCCGCAATCGGGTGCGCCTCGAATTGCGACGTGCGCTCAGGGCTGTTTTTGACCGGCGGAGGGCGCGGCCGATACGCGCGCCGCCGTCTTGCCCGGGCCTGCGCCGGTGGGCTTGACCGCTGACGTCTTTGCCGAAACCGGCTTTGCGGCCGGCTTTGACGACGCGGCTTTCGATTTCTTGCCCTTACCCTTGCCTTTGTGCTTTCGCTTGGATCCCGCAACGATCTGGGATTCCTGCGCGGCCATGGCCGCGGCTGTCGTCGGCTTGAATGCGCCAACGAACACTTCGACCGCGGGCAACGACGCGACACCCTTCAGTACGTCCGCAACCTTGACCGAGGTTTGCAGGTTCGACAGGACGAACGAGAGCGGAGAGGTGGTGTCGCCGTTGCCTTCGCTGCCGTTGGCGGAAGCCGTCACTTCGTCGTCTTCAGCCGCCGGACGCTTGCGCTTCGGCCCGCACATGTCGTCGCGCAGATTGGGCGGCGCGGCTGCAATCGGCTTGAGCTCATCGACGCTGCCCAGCGACGGCATCAGCCATGACAATGCCCCGCCATTGAAGCCCTGCTCCAGAAGCTTGGCGGCCTTG